>DASYVT010000132.1 GCA_035936835.1 Candidatus Methylomirabilota bacterium
GCGGATGAGCGCCAGCGAGATGCCGGCGCCGTCCGGGTTGCCGGGACCCGGCGAGATCACGATGCCCTCGGGCTCCAGGCGCTCGATCTCCTCGACCGTGATCTTGTCGTTGCGCGCCACGCGCATCGTGGCGCCCAGCTCGCCCAGGTACTGGACCAGGTTGTAGGTGAACGAGTCGTAGTTGTCGAGAACGAGAATCATGGTTCTACCGGATCCGGGGGGGAGCGCCGGCTGCCGCTCCTTGGTTTTCGCTTGCCTCGGAACTGGCGGGGCCCAGCCCGCCGAAGTTCCTCGGCTCGCCCTGCGCCCCGGGCCCCCCCACCCGCCTTCGTATGATCACCGTGCTTTGCCTTCTCTTGACCCGCCGGTTTCTTGGGAGACGCGGAGCGCCAGCAGCATGCCGCGCGACTTGGAGCAGGTCTCGAGCCACTCCGTCTTGGGGTCCGAGTCGGCCACGATGCCCGCGCCCACCTGGATCGAGGCGCGGCCGCCGTGGCAGACCACGGTGCGGATGGTGATGCAGGAGTCGAGGTTGCCCGAGTACGAGACGTACCCGACGGCGCCGCCGTACGGTCCGCGACGGGTGGGCTCGAGCTCTTCGATGATCTCCATGGCCCGGATCTTCGGCGCCCCCGTCAGCGTCCCCGCCGGGAAGCAGGCCTCGAGCACGTGGAAGGCGTCGCGCCCCGGCTCGAGCCGGCCGCGGACGTGGCTGACGAGGTGCATGACGTGCGAGTAGCGCTCGACCACCATGAACTCCGTCACCTCGACCGAGCCGATCCTGGACACCCGCCCGAGGTCGTTGCGGCCGAGGTCCACGAGCATCACGTGCTCGGCGCGCTCCTTGGGGTCGGACTGCATCTCGGCCGCGAGCTTGTCGTCCTCCGCCTCCGTCCGGCCCCGCGGGTGCGTGCCCGCGATGGGCCGCTCCTCGACGCGGTCGTCTTCGAGGCGCACGAGCACCTCGGGCGAGGAGCCGACGATGCTCGTCTTGCCCAGCCGGAGGAAGAAGAGATACGGCGACGGGTTGATGGTGCGCAGCGCCCGGTAGACGGTGAAGGGATCCGCCTGGAGCTCCGTGTCCAGCCGCCGCGAGACCACGATCTGGTACGCGTCGCCTGAGGCGATGTACTCCTTGGCCTGGCGCACGCGCTCCATGTACGTCGCCTCGTCCATGGTCGAGGTGAAACCCTCCTCGCCCATGGCGACGAGCGGCTCGACGGCCGGGAAGGTCAGCGGCGCCGGCGGCCGCGCGGGGCGCGCGAGCTTGGCCAGGAGCGCCTTGATCCTGTCGACCGCCTGATCATAGGCGCGGTCGAGCGAGGCCGGATCCTGGCTCGTGATATGCGCGTTGCCGATGACCAGCAGGCGGTGTCGGAGGTTGTCGAACACCAGCAGGCTGTCCGTGAACATGAACACGGCATCCGGCAGCTTGAGGTCGTCCTTGGCCCGGCGGGGCAGCTTCTCGACGTGGCGGACCATGTCGTAGGAGAGGAAGCCCACGGCGCCGCCCTGGAAGCGCGGCAGCCCCGGCACGACGACGGGCTTGAAGCGCGCGAGGAGCGCCCGCAGCGCCTCGAAGGGGTTCCGTGCCTGGAGCGTCTCCACGCGGCCGTCGGCGTGGCGCACCGTGAGCCGACGCCCCCTCGCGGTGAAGACCATGGAGGGCTCCGAGCCTAAGAAGGAATAGCGCGCCCACTTCTCGCCGCCCTCGACCGATTCCAGTAGGAAGGCATACGGCCCGGGCCGCAGGCGCAGGAAGGCCGACAGCGGCGTGTCGAGGTCGGCCGCCACCTCGGCATAGACCGGCACGAGGTTGCCGCCGGCGGCCAGCCGGTGGAACTCCTCGCGCGACGGAGAGAGCGGGGGCAGCGCGTGCCCCACCGTGGTCATGGCGGCAGGGCTACGCGAGGGCGTCCAGCTTCTTCTTCATCTGGGACTTGGGCACCGCGCCGATGACCTGGTCCATCACCTGGCCGTCCTTCATGAACAGGATGGTCGGGATCGAGCGGATGCCGAACCGCGCGGCAAGCTGCGGGTTATCGTCCACGTTGACCTTCGCGAGGCTCACCGAGCCCTTGGATTCTTGGGCCAGCTCCTCGAGCGCCGGCGCGATGGCGCGGCAGGGCTGGCACCACTCCGCCCAGAAGTCCACCATGAGGACTTCCTTGTGCTTGCCGATCTCGGCGTCGAAGCTCGACTCCGTCAAATGCAGTGTCGTCTCAGCCATACGATACGCGTCTCCTTTAGTGGGACTTTCGGCGCGCCCGCGCGCTGTCGAGTAATCGAACCATCCACTCCCGTGCCAGGTCCTTGCACCCGAGCCCGAAGGCCAACGCCAACGCCAGCGCCACAGCGCCGAAGAGGATGACGAAGGCCGAGCGGACCAGCTCCGGCGCGATGCCGAGCTCCTCGAGCGTCACGGCCGCGGTGAACGCCACGACGGCGTAGCGGACGAGCGCGGCCAGCGCGTCGCTCTCGGCCATCCCGGCGTTAGCTGCGGTCGCGCGGACGACCCCGGCCAGGAAGCTCGCGAGGAAGAGCCCGAGGATGAGCACCACCACCGCGGCGATGACCTTCGGGACATAGACCAGGCACCGCGTCAGGACCTCCGAGACCTGGGTCAGGCCGAGAATGCTCACGGCGGCGACCAGGGTGGCGAGCAGCACCAGCCAGTAGACGAGCACGGCAAGCAGCTCGGCCGGGCTCTGCCTGATGTCGGCTCGGACCAGGACGTCGTCGATACCGGCCTTCTCGGAAGCGATGTCGAAACGAACCGTCAGCAAGAAGCGGAACACCAATCCTTTCGAGAACTTAGCCGTCAACCACCCAACGAGGAGGATGCCCAGAGCGACCACCAAGCGGAAGGCGAGGGCTCGGCTGGGCTCGAGGACGGCGGCTGGCAGATCCATAAAAATGCAGAGCCACGCTAACATACCCCCCACGGCATCGCAAGGCGGGCAGGCGGGTTTCCCTTGACACTTCCGGCGTCCAGACGCCATTCTGAAAGGCCCAAGGTTACGGTAGGTTGCGGCGCATAATGAGGGCGGCTGGGACCCTTCCCGAGCCCATCATGGGCGGTGCCGGAAACCCCTGAAGGAGGGCGCTCGACTCGATGGCCAAGGTCATGGTGGTGGACGACGCCTATTCGGAGCTCAAGCTGATGGAAGGCATCCTCAAATCCGCCGGTCTCGAGGTCGTCTGCTTCCCGGACGGCGAGCAGCTCGAGGAGCGGATGGTTCAGGAGAAGCCGGACGTGCTTCTGCTCGACATCGTCATGCCCAACCGCAACGGCTACGAGATCCTCCGCAGCCTGAAGCGCGACGAGCGCACCAAGCGCACGCCCGTCGTCCTTGTCAGCTCGAAGAACCAGGAGAGCGACCGCGTCTGGGGCAAGCGGCAGGGGGCCGACGAGTACCTGGGCAAGCCCTTCACCGCCGAGCAGCTCGTCACCGTCGTCCGGCAGTTCGTCAAGTGAGCGCGCACGCGGCCTCCGGACGATGACCACGCTGCCCGCCGAATCGCATTCGGAAGCCCGGCAGGCGCGGGCGTGCCTGGTCAAGCTGGCGGGCAGCCGCTTCGCCGTCGAAGTGCGATACGCGCGAGAAGTCGTCGTCTTCGACGAGCACACGATGGTCCCGCTCGCGCCGTCACACCTGCTCGGCGTCGTCAACCTCCGGGGCTCCGTCATGCCGCTCGTGGACATCCGTCCCTTCCTGGGGCTCGAGCCGGCGCGCGCGACCCGAGAGACACGGGCGCTCGTCGTGGAGTGTGACGGCGACCAGGCGGCGATCCTGATCGACGAGGTGGAGGGGCTCGAGCCGATCGGGGGACTGGCGCCGGCCGGGAACGGTGACGAGGTCCGCGATTCGGACTTCAGCGCGGGCCGTCTCGAGCGCGAGGGCGGTGTGGTCACGCTGCTCGACGTGCGGCGCATTCTGGCGGCGCTGGGCGGCCCAACTCAAGCGGTCCTAATCGAAGCGGCTGGGGAGGCGGGCTGACATGGACAGGCGGCGCTTTCTTGGCCTGACCTCCAGGATCGCCGCGGGCAGGATCGCCGCGGGCAGCATCGCCGCGGGCGGCATCGTGACGGGTGGATGCGTGCTCGGTCCCGGTGGCAGCGTATGGGCGCAGGTCGCCCCGGCTCCGCGGCCGGGCGCTCGGCCGGCTGCAGGGCCGCCCGAGCCGCCGACCGCCAGCGCCCCTGGCGTGAGCGCCCGTGACGTCAAGATCGGGATGTCCGCCGCGTTCAAGGGCGCCCAGGCGGGCCTCGGCGCCGAGCTCTGGCGAGGCGCTGCCGCGTACTACACCGAGCTGAACGCCCGCGGCGGGGTCAACGGGCGCCAGCTCGCGGTCATCGCGCTGGACGACGACTACCAGCCGGACCCGTGCGTCCGAAACACGATTCAGCTCATGGAGCAGGACCCGGTTTTCTTTCTCTCCAACTACGTCGGCACGCCGACGCTGACGCGGGCCCTGCCCATCATCAAGCGCTACGGCGACGTGATCCTGATCGGCAACTTCACGGGCGCCCAGCCGCAGCGCGAGCCGCCCTACGTCGCCTTCGTCTTCAACGTCCGCGCCTCCTATCGCCAGGAGATGGCGGCCCTCGTCGAGCGTTTCTGGGCGCTCGGCGCGCGCAAGTTCGGCGTCTACTACCAGATCGACGCGTACGGCCGCAGCGGCACCGACGGCGTGGAACGCGCGCTGGCGCAGCGGGGATTCAGGGTCGTCGCCGAGGCGACGTACGTCCGCGGCGCGAAGTTCGAAGAGGACATGGGCCCGGCGGTCTCCGTGCTCCGCCAGGCGGGCTGCGACGTCGTCCTGTGCACGGGGGCCTATCAGGGCTGCGGCGCCTTCGTCCGCGCCGCGCGTGACGTGGGCTGGACCGTGCCCATCTCGAACGTCTCCTTCGTCGGCTCCGACGCGATGCTGGCGCTGCTCCTCAAGCAGGGTAAGGCGGCGGGCCGCGACTACACGCGCGCGCTCGTCAACTCGCAGGTGATGCCGAGCTACGACGATGCCAGCCTGCCGGGCGTGGCCGAGTACCGGGCGCTCATGGACAAGCACAATCCGGTCTTGCCGGAGGCGCTCCGGGACAAGACGTACGCGCCGCAGCGGTACAGCTTCATCAGCCTCGAGGGCTTCATCAACGCCAAGGTGGTCGCGGAGGGGCTGCGCCGTGCCGGAGCCAACCCGACGCGCGCGAGCCTCCGGCAGGCCCTCGAGTCCTTGCACAGCCTCGACCTCGGCATCGGCGCGCCGCTCACCTTCAGCGCCGAGCGCCACCAGGGGCTGGACAGCGTGTACTTTACCCACGTCGAAGGCGGGCGCTGGGTGCCCGTGACCGATTGGACCGCAGCCGTTCGGGCGTGAGACCACAGGAGATCCCAATGAGACGGCGAGTGGAAGCGCAGGAAGCGGAGCAGGCTACGCTGTCGCCCGAGCGCCGGCGGCTCGGGCTGGGCCTCCTCGGCAAGATCGTCCTCTTCCTCGTGGCGGCGCTGGTACCGCTGGCCGCCGTCACGTGGTACGTCTCCGCGCGCTCCCTCAGGACCAGCATGACCGAGGAGTTCACGTCCAAGGGCGAGGCCATCGCCTCGAGCCTGGCCTCATCCGGCGTGGACCTGATCTCGACGCGCGACGCGTCGTCCGTCCAATCGCTCGTGGACGAGTTCGCGAGAATCCGCGGCGTCGCCTACGTCATGGTGTACGACCCGCAGATGAGGTTCATCGCCCACACCTTCTCGCCCTCGGTGCCCGCCGACATCGTGGACAAGAACATCGTGCCGGGCGACGCCCCCCGCCAGGAGCGGAACATCGAGTACCAGGATCCGGCCCGGAAGATCACGCGCGAGATCATCGACATCGGCGTGCCCATGGCCGCCGGCAAGCTCGGGACCGTGCGGGTCGGCATGGACCGGTCCATCATCAACAAGGCCGCGGCCGCCTCCGGACGTCAGCTGCTGCTGCTCTTCGGCGGCGTGGCCGCCCTGGCTCTGCTCGGCGGCGTGTTGCTCGCGCGGCGCATCACGCGCCCCATCACGCTGCTCGTGGCGGCGGCCCAGCGGGTGGGCCGAGGCGACCTCAGCGAGACCGTCCCGGTCACCTCGCGGGACGAGATCGGTGAGCTGGCGCAGACGTTCAACCAGGCCGTCGTGCGCCTCCGCTCGCAGGTCCAGACCGAGACGGAGCGCGACGACGAGCGCCGACGCCGCGGGGAGCTGCAGGAGAGCATCATCCAGTTCCTCGACACCGCCATGGAGATCTCCCGGGGCGACCTGACCAAGCGCGGCGACGTCACCTCCGACGTGCTCGGCAACGTGGTCGACGCCATCAACCTCATGGTCGCCGAGATCGGCGCCATCATTGCCGACGTGCGCGTGGCGGCCATGCAGGTCTCGGTCAGGGCCAACCAGATGACCGACTCGACCGGGCGCATGGCCCAAGGTGCCCAGGCCCAGGCGCGGGAAGCGGGCCAGGTCGCGGCGTCCGTCGAGGCGCTGACGCAGTCCGTCCGCCAGGTGGCCGAGAGCGCGCGCGCGTCGGCGCAGGCGGCGCGCGAGGCGCTCGACGCCGCGCAGAAGGGCGACATCGCCGTGCGCGATAGCCTGCAGGGCATGCAGCGGATCCGCGGCGAGGTGCAGTCCATCTCGAAGAAGATCAAGAGCCTCGGCGACCGCTCGCTCGAGATCTCCGAGATCGTGAACACCATCGAGGACATCGCCTCGCAGACCAACCTGGTCGCGCTCAACGCGGCCATCGAGGCCGCGGGCGCGGGCGAGGCGGGGCTGCGCTTCGCCGTGGTCGCGGACGAGGTGCGCAAGCTTGCGGAGCGCTCGGCCAAGGCGACCAAGGACATTGCGGTCCTGATCAAGAACGTCCAGAACGACACGCAGGAAGCCATCGTGGTCATGGAACAGGGTACGCAGGAGGTCGAGTCCGGCTACCGGATGACGGTGCAGGCGGGCGAGAGCCTCAAGGTCATCGCCGACGTCTCCCACCGCTCGGCCGAGCTGGCCCAGGACATCTCCCAGGCGACGCAGCAGCAGGTCCGCGGGGCGGAGAGCGTTGCCCAGGCCATGCAGTCCATCCAGGCCGTGGCGGCCCAGACGGAGCGGGGTGTGCTCGAGGCCCGCCGCACCGTGGACGAGCTCGCCCGGCTTGCCGAGGAGCTCACCGCCAGCCTGGCGCGGTTCAAGCTGGCCGCCTAGGGCCCGCGAATGGCCCGGATCTTGCGTTTATCCAGCCAGGATGATTAAAGACGAGGACAGCGAGTTCATCCTCAGCATCTTCCTGATGGAGGCCTGGGACACCTTGGCCGCCGTCGAGGACGGGATCCGTCGTCTGGCGGCCGGCGAGCCGGTCTCCTCGGGGGTCCTCGATCCCCTCATGGTCGTCGCCCACCGCCTCAAGGGCGCGGCCGCGCTTCACGGCTACCCGGTGGTCTCCGCCGTGGCGCTGGTAATGGAGGAGATAATCGAGGAGCTGCCCGCCGCGCCTGACGGCGAGAGGCCGCGCCGAGTCGAGGTGCTGGCCGAGGTGGTCGCCACGGTCAAGCGTATGCTCGAGACGATCGGCGACGACGGGCGGGAGGACGTGGACGCTGTCGTCCGTCTCCGTGCTCGCCATCCGGAGCTGTTCGCGCCTCCGGCTGCCCTCGAGCCCGTGCCGGCGCGCGTCCGCCTCACCGAGCCCGGGCCCGCCGCGAGGCTCGATCCTCTTCCTGCGTCTCCGTCACCACCCCCAGCGCCGTCACGCGATGAACCCCCCGATGATCCCTCCGATGAACCCCCCGATGAACCCATGGTGGTGACCGAGCACGCGCCGCAAGGCGGCCGTGCGGCTTCTTCCGGTCCTTCGGCTCTTTCTCCGGCGGCGGCTCTTTCTCCGGCGGCGGCCCCCGCGGTGCCCGAGGCGCCCGAGGCGCCAGCAGTCCCTCTCGAGGAAGCCGTGGCGGACGGGCTGCTGCGCGAGCTCGAGCGCTTCTTCGCGGAGCACGCCGAGTCCGTGCCGTACTTCGCTCCCGAGGCCGCAGAGCACCTCGAGGTGATGACGCGCTCGCTCCTGGCGCTGGAGCAGCGAGCCGAGCCCGCGCAGGACGAGGTCGCGAGCCTCTTCCGCGCCGTCCACACGCTCAAGGGCGCGGCGTACACGGTCGGCTGCGCGCCCGTGGGTGACGTCGCCCACCGCATCGAGGATCTCCTCGAAGGTGTGCGCGACGGGCGGCTCTCCCTTTCGCCTGCCGTTATCGAGGCGGTTTTCGGTGGTGTGGATGCGCTCCGGCTGCTCCTCGGCAGCGCGTCGGTGATCTCGCCGAGCGTGCGCGCCGTCGTCCAGCGCACGCTCGACACCCTCGACGCCCTGCGGCCCGCTCCGGCCCCGCTCGAGGCCAAGCCCGTCCATGGGGCAGAGCTGCCAGTCCATGGGGTAGAGATGGAGGAAGAGCTGATGGCGGCCGAGCCCGCGGGGATCGCTCACGTCGCGCCCGCGCCCCCGCGCCCGCGCTTCGTGCCGCCGCCGCCCGCGGTCCCGGCGCCCGTGGCCGGAGACCGGCGCGGGCGCGAGTCCCAAGAGGGACGGCCCAGCATCCGCGTCAACCTCGACCGGCTCGATTCGCTGATGAACCTGGTCGGCGAGCTTGTCATCGCGCGAAGCCGTCTCGACCAGCGCTTCGCCCAGATCGAGCGCGTCAACGAGCTCTTGGCCTTCAGCCGTGGGAGGATGACGCAGACGGTGCGTGACTTCGAGGAGAAGCACCGCTACACCCAGCTGCCGCCGGCAAGCGCGGCCGCGGGCGGCGAGGCGGGCGGTGAGGGCCGGCAGGCGGCCGACGAAGCCGGCGTCACCGAGCCGCTGTCCAAGCTCTTCGCTGAGCTCGAGTTCGACCGGTACGACGACTTCAACATCTTCGCCCGGAGCGTGGACGAGATCTCGGCCGACGTCTCGGAGATCCAGGCCCAGCTGACGGGGCTCATCCGCAGCGTCGGGGAGGACACGGCCCACGTCCAGCGCCTGACGGCCAGCCTGCGCTCCCAGGTGACGCGCGCCCGCATGGTGCCGATCGGGCGGCTCTTCGCGCGCTTCACCCGGCCGGCCCGCGAGGCCGCGCGCGCGGCCGGCAAGAGCGTCGCGCTCCAGCTCTCCGGCGAGGCCGTCGAGGTGGACAACGCCGTCATCGAGCAGATCGCGGACCCGCTGCTTCACCTCGTGCGCAACGCCATCGACCACGGCATCGAGACCGACGAGGAGCGGCGCGCGGCAGGAAAGCCCACGCGCGCGACGGTGTCGCTCTCGGCCTTCCACCAGGGCAGCTTCGTCCAAGTCCAGGTCGCCGACGACGGGCGGGGGATGGATCCCGTCCTCCTGCGCGAGCGGGCCGTGCGCCAGGGCTTCCTGTCGCCCGAGGCGGCTCGCGCGCTCGGCGACCGCGAGGCGCTCACGCTGGTCTTCCTGCCCGGGTTCAGCACGGCCGGCGAGGTGACCGCCACCTCGGGGCGGGGCGTCGGCATGGACGTGGTCCGCACCAACGTCAGCCGGCTCCATGGCGAGATTGATCTCCAGTCCGAGCCCGGCGCGGGTACGCGCATCACGATCAAGCTGCCTCTGACGGTCGTCATCTCCGACGCGCTCCTGGTCCGGTCGGGCGGCGAGACCTTCGCGGTGCCGATGAACGCCATCCGCAGCATCGTGCAGGTGCGCCCCGCGGAGATCGAGCAGGCGGGAGACCGCGAGCGCGTCGTGGTCGAGGAGGAGGCGGTGGAGCTGATCCGCCTCGACCGAGTCCTCGCGCTGCCCGCCGGCCGCCCCCCGGCGCGGCAGCCCGTCCTCGTCTTCCGCTCGGGCGTGCGCCCGCTCGCTGTCGCTGTGGACGAGCTCGTCGGCAAAGAGGACGTCGTCATCAAGAGCCTCGGCGGGCTCCTCGAGCGCGTCGGGCCGTTCGCGGGCGCGACGATCTCCGGCGCCGGGCGGGTCATCCTGCTGGTGGACCCGTCACGATTGGCGGAGGGGGCTGAGGCCTCGCGGCAGGCGGGCCGGGCCACGGCCGACGCGCGTGGGCGCGGGGCAGGGCACGGGCGCGCTGAGGCCCCGGCGCGGCGCATTCTCCTCGTGGACGACTCGATCAGCATCCGGAAGTTCGTGGGCCAGATGCTCGAGAAGGCTGGGTTCGAGGTTATCACGGCCAGCGACGGGGCCGAGGCGCTGCGGCGGCTCGGCGCCACGGTGGTGGACGCGGTCGTCACCGACCTCGAGATGCCGCGCATCAGCGGCTACGAGCTGATCGAGGATCTGCGGGCGCGCGCCTCGACACGGGCGCTGCCCGTCGTGGTGCTGACCACGCGCGCCGGCGCCAAGCACGTCAACCTGGCCCGGCGCCTCGGCATCGCGCACTACGTCACGAAGCCCGTGGACGAGGGCGCCTTCGTCCGCCTCATCGTGTCGCTGACGGCGCGGAGCGCCGGGCACGAACCCACGGAGGCCAGGCCGTGAGCGACGCCAGGCCCACCGCCAAGGTCCTCATCGTGGATGCCGACCCGACGAAGCTCCAGGCCCTCAAGGCGGCGCTCACGACGGCGGCCTACCAGGTCACCTCGGCGACGAGCGCCTCCTTCGCGCTCACGACGCTCGAGCGCGACCGCCCGGACCTCATCGTGAGCGGCAACCGGACCGAGGACATGGACGGCGTCGAGTTCTGCTCCATCATCCGGAGCGACCCGACGACCCACGACATTCCGTTCCTCTTGCTGTCCGGGCCCACGCGCCCGACGCCGTGGGCCGTCGCCCAGGCCGGGGTGGACATGCTGGTGGCCGGCGACTTCGTCGTCTCCACCGTGCTCGACCGGATCTCGAAGCTCCTGCGCCACGTCGTGCCTCAGTCGGAGCCTGGGCTGCCGCCACCGCCGCCGCTTCCGCCGCGGGTGACGGTTCCCCGCGCGGAGGCCGGGACGCGGACTTTCGAGGGCTCGTTCGGCGTGCTCGACCTGACCGAGGTGACCCAGGCCATCGCCCTCGGTGGCAAGACGGGCCGGCTCTCGCTGCAGCTGACGGCGGGCGAAGGCTCCTTGCTCTTCGACTCCGGGCGCGTCGTCCACGCCGAGTTCGCCTCGCGCACCGGAGAGAGCGCCTTCGCGGCCATGGTTTCCGCCGCCCAGTCTGACCCCGAGGGCACGTTCCGCTTCAAGCCCGCGGCCGAGCTGCCTGCCGGTTCGGGGCCGCGCACGATCCAGAAGAGCGTGGACCAGCTGCTCCTCAGCATCGCCTCCGAGATCGACGAGGGCCGCGCGGCCGCCGGCGTGCCGCCCCCCCCGCCGAGACCATAGTGCCGACCCAACTGACTTCGCCAGATCTACTCAGCCCTCGCCGCGCGGCGGGGCCGCTCGTCTCGAACAGCCACGTTCTCGGTCGGCTCGTCATGTGGGCCGGCACCTTGGGACTACCCTCTCGGTGTAGGCGAAACTCGCGAGAGGCCCAATAGCCCATGCCCCGCGTGCTGGTCGTGGACGACAGCCTCTCCGTGCGCAAGATGATCGAGCGCGCGCTCGAGATGAAGGGGTTCGAGGTGCTCTCCGCCTCGTCGGGCGCCGAGGCCATGGAGCGCATCAGCAGCGCCATGCCCGACATGGTCGTCTGCGACGTCGTCATGCCCGACGTGGACGGCTACCGCATCTGCGAGTTCGTGCGCACGCACCCGGCGCTCTCTGAAACGCCTGTGCTCCTCATCTCCGGTATCGTCAACAGCGCCGTCCTCGAGCGGGCGGCGCAGGTCCGCTCCAGCGACGTCCTGCGGAAGCCGTTCACGGCCGACGACCTCGCGCGCAAAGTGGACGAGCTCCTGGCCGCCCGCTCTCGGAGCGCAGCGGCGCCGGCCGGCCTGCCGGCGTCCGTCGCCGACGCGATGGTTGCCCTACCCGACCTCAAGGCGATCCTGCTGCAGCTGGCGACCATGCCCGGCGTGCGGCTGGCGGCCCTCGTGGACCGCGAGGGTTTCCTCATCGAGACCGCCGGTGAGTTCGGGGTCGACGCCGAGGTGGCCGGCGCCCTCGCCGCGTGCCTGGCCGAGTCGTCGGAGGGCATCGGGCGCGAGATGGGACAGGGTGCGCTCTCGAGCATGATCCTCGATTACGAGGCCGGCATGGTCCTGCTGCACAGCGCCGGGCCCTCGGCCATCCTCGCGGTCGTGCTGCGCGACCCGACCGCGCTCGGCAAGGTCCGCTACTACGTCAAGAGGGCCCTGCCGGAGCTGCTCCGGTCCATCTGATGGCGACATCCGTCGGCATCTCCAACCTCAAGAAGCCCTGGGCGTGGCTCGCCGCCATCGCCGTGTTCGGCCTCGCGCTCGCCTCGTCGACGGCGCTCTACGTGGTGAATCCCGCCGTGAAGCCGCAGCTGCCGTGGTGGGCGGCCGTGGCGGCGCCCGCCCTCGTCTACGGGCTGGTGCTGCCGCTCTGCGTCCCGCGCATGCGGATAGGCGGCTGGTTAGCCGGATTCTTCACCTTGGTCGTCCTGCACGTGGGCATCGCTCTCACGACGGCGTGGCTCTACGCGAGGGTCGGCTTCATCTCCTTCGAGCAGGCGCTGGCGCCGGCGCTGTGGGGCTTTCCTCCGGCCCTTGTCCTTGCCATGGTCGGCTCGCTGGTCATGACCTTGCCGTTCCTCGGGGCGCTCGCTCCGCGGGCAGCGGCCCCTCGTCCCCAGGCGGGCGCGACTCCGCCCCGGGCGGGGGCGACGAAGCAGCCGCGGCAGGCTCCCGAGATCATTCCGTCCAATGACCGCCAGGCCTGGGCGCGGGTCTCGGCCGGAGCCGAGCACGAGTCCGCTGCGTCCGCCGCGGTCGCGCAGGCCGTGAGCGCGCGGCCCGCGATGGCCGTCGCAGCCCCCGCGCTGGTAGAGCCTCCGCCCGCGGTGGCAGTGCTTCCGCCCGCGGTGGCAGTCCTTCCCGTGGTCGTCCCGGATGAGCCCGCCGTGCACGCGGTCCCGCTGTCGGGAGTCAATGGCGCCGCTCCTGACACGGCTGAAGCCGACGCGCCTGCCGCCGGGGGCGATGATCTGCCCCCCGCCAACGTTCTGGATTTCAGGCAGGCGCTCTCCGAGCTCTTCGGCGAACCGGCCGCCGCGCCCGTGGGCGAAGAAACCCTCGATGCGCCGGACGAGTTGGTCGCGCCTGAGCCGTCGTTTACGGCGGCGGTCGCGGCTGACGCGCCGGCGACGTCGGAGGCGCCAACGGTGTCGGGCTTGGTAGTCCGGATTCCGTTCGACCGGGTGGTGGGACAGCTGCCGCCGGGGGCGTTTCGGGTGCCGCTGGGGCAGGTAGGGGCGCAGCTGCGGGAGGCGGAGACGCTGGTGGTGCCGCAGGACGTGGTCGTGCCGCAGCTGGGCGAGGGCGTGGTGCAGGTGGCGTGGGAGGTGGTGGCGGAGCAGTTTCCGGCGGCGGTGTTCGCGGTGGCGCCGGCGGAGGTGAAGGAGCGGATTGTGAACGGGCGGCTGCTGCTGCCGCTGGACGAGATCGTGCGGCAGCTGCCGCCGGACGTGTTTGCGGCATCGATCGGGCGAGGGTCGGTGGAGGTGCCGGGGATCGAGAGCTTCCCCGCGCCGTTCAAGCCACTGGGGTGGGAAGCGCCGCCTGTACCGGCCGTTGCCGAGCCGGCGAGCGTGACGCTCCCGGCTCCCCCCGCTCCCCCGCCCGCCGTGCCGGAGCTCGAGCGGTCGCCCGAGCCGGAGCCAGTGCCGGTGGCAGCCGAGGCGCCTGACCAGGCTCCGGCCATCGAGACGCGCTACGTCGCCGAGCCGCAGGGGAATGCCGAGAAGCTCGCCGTCCTCATGGCTCCGTGGGAGACCGCGGTTTTCGACGAAGTCCAGGTCGGCGACTTCGCGATCATCAGCGTCTCCTCGGCCGGTCTGGCAGGGAGCGCGGTGGTCGCCGCGGCCGGCCGCCTGAGCCCCGTCATCGCGCGCCGGGCGCCGCGGCCCGTCGAGCAGGCGACCCTGCGCGGAGTCGGAGGCACGCTCGTGCTCACGCCTGTCGGATCCGGATGGAACACGGGCACGGCGCTCGCCGTGGGCTTGCGCCCGGGCGGCCCGCTGGCCCGTCTCGAGATACTCGCGCGGCGCGCGGCGGCCGCTCATGAGCCTCCCTCATCGGCTGAGAGTCGGCAGACCGTCCCCCAGACCGTTCCCCAGGCAGTTCCCATGACGGCGAGGTTCGACGCCGCGCCGCCGCCCGCCGCCGCCGCCGCCGCCGCGGAGGACCTCCAAGCCTTCGGGCCTCTGACGGCTCAGTCGTACCGCGAGCCCACGAGCGGCGTTCTCATACACTGTTTCGTCCCGCCGGGCGCGTCGGCAGCCGAGCTGGCGCCGTTCGCCTGGGAGCTTGCGCAGGCCATGGCGCAGGGTTCCCAGGCGGGACCCCTCGGATCCTTCCACTCGGCCGTCCTCCGCTCGGGGAGAGAGCGCTTCGAGATCCGCCGGCTGCCGTCTGCCGCGGGTCCCGCGCCGGTCCTCGTCGTGGGGGGCGCCGAGACGGGCCGACCGGGGCTCGCGCGCCTGCAAGTCGAGCGGGCGGCGGCGCGGCTCGGCGCGGCCTGAGGACACCATGGCGATCATCAACTACGCGCAGAAGGTCATCAACTTCAAGCTGGTCTACTACGGCCCGGGAGTGGCCGGGAAGACTGCCAACCTCCAGCACATCCACAAGAGCCTGCCGGACGGCAGCAAGGGCAGCATGATCTCGCTCACGGCCGGCGACGACCGGACGCTCTTCTTCGACTTCCTGCCCGTCTCCGCGCTGACCGTGCGGGGCTTCACGGCCAAGTTCCAGCTCTACACCGTGCCCGGGCAGGTCTACTACAACATGACGCGCAAGCTGGTGCTGCGGGGCGCGGACGGGATGGTCTTCGTGGCCGACTCGCAGTGGGACCGGCTGCGCGAGAACGTCGAGAGCTTCCGCAACCTCGAGGAGAACCTGCGCGAGTACAATACCAGCCTGGACGAGATGCCCTACGTGATTCAGTACAACAAGCGCGACCTCGAGAACATCGCGCCGCTCGACTACATGGAGTTTCTCCTCAACCGGCGGGCCCGGCGGGTTCCGTCCTTCGAGGCTGTGGCCGTCAATGGCGACGGGGTTTTCGACACCCTCAACACCGTCTCCCGCATGGTCCTGGTGGGCGAGTTCGGTCAAGAAAAGGGGGCGCACCGTGAGACTGCATGACGTGGTCATCCACGAAGGCGACGCGGAGAAGATCAACGCGGTCCTGACGACGTTCCTCGGTGAGACAGGCGCCACCGAGGCCCTGCTCATCGACCGGAGCGGCCAGCTCCTGGCGGCGACCGGCGCCAACCGCGCGCTCGACACCGTGTCCATCTCGGCCCTGGCGGCCGGCGCCTTCAGCTCGACGGGCGCCCTGGCCCAGCTGCTGGGCGAGACGGAGTTCACCGTGCTCTTCCACCAGGGCAACAAGGAGAGCATGCACGTCTCCACCGTCGACGACCAGGCGATCCTGCTGGCGATCTTCGGCGAGCGGACGACGGTGGGCATGGTGCGCCTCTTCGCGAAAGAGGCGGCGACAGCTATCGGGCAGATCCTGATCGAGTCGCGCGCCAAGCCCAGGAGCATGGGCGATCTGTCGACGCCGCTGACGGCGGAGGAATCGCGGACCACCTTCGGCGAGCCGCAGAAGCCCTGACGGGAGTGCCACGGGAAGGGCCCCGCGGCCGCACGAGCGGCCACGGGTGCGGCGACAGGCGCCGGTGCTAGATATCCTCGGGGCTGGCCGGGATCTGGCTCTGCGGCCCCCAGGCGCCTTCGAGCGTGGCCAGCGCCTTCCTGAGCGCCCACTGCACTAAGCCCACGTTGACCTCGCGATCCCCCAGCACGACCACGAAGCCGACCGGACTCGAGCCGAGGAACACCGTCCCGTCGTCCGCCGAGAAGAGCGCCGTGTGGAAGGGGGTCCGCTTCAGCCGGTCGGCGCCGACCTCGAGCTCGCGCCCGAGCGTGGCCGTCAGCGCCGCCAGCGGCTCGACGGCGACGGTGCGGGGCAGGCTCGACGTGATGACGAGGCCGTCGGCGGCCACCACGAGCCCGCCGCGGACGCGGTCAATCTTGAGCATCTCGGCGAGGATGCGCCGGAACTCGCGCGCCCGCGCGGACGCGGGCCGTGGGGTCGCGGGCTCGGCGCTCACGCGCGGACTCCCAGCTCACGCAGCGAGTTGGTCCAGAGCTTGTCGGTCTCGAGCAGCCCGAAGCCGACCTTGACGTCCTGCGGGAAGCTGAGCGCGAGGATCAGGCGGTCATTGCTCCGGAAGAACGTGGTCTCGGTGGCGGCCTGGACGATGCCGCGCCTCAACGCGCCGAGCCCCGCCCGCTGGAGCGTCGCCGAAGCGATCCGGTAGACCTGCGTGACGTGGCCGGCCAGATCCTCGGCGTCCTTGTCGCCCTGCTGGGAGAAGACGAGCGTGCCGTCGGCCTGCGTCAGCACGAACTCTCGCCCGCCCGCCGGCGGCTTGAGCTTCTCCACCTGGATCGGCGGGCCCGCGTAGACCGGACGCTGGCCCGGGGCCGCCGGCGTCATCGTCCAGCTCGACACCATGTCCTGCAGCGCTTTGGCCTCGGGGAAGTCCGGGTAGTACTGAAGCGCCTTGTCGAGGAAGGGGCGGCACGCGGCGAGGTCACGCTCTTCGAGCGCGATCTTGGCGAGTCCCAGGAGCGCCCGCGGATGATACGCGTCGAGGGCCAGGACGGCCTGGAACTCGCTCTTGGCCGGGCCGATCTGGCGGAAGGCCAGGTGGAGGTAGGCCGAGAGGAGGTGGCCGACACCGCTGTTCGGCGCCAAGCGCAGCCCGTGGGCGACCAGTTCGGCGGCCTCTTCGAAGCGCCCTTCCTGTCGGTAGAGATCGGCGCGCCGGAAGAGCGTGGCGGCATTGGGCGGACGCGTGAAGCTGGTGATCGCGTCCCAGGAGCGCGACAGGAGCCTCAGCAAGCCCACGTGGTTTGACTCCCCCTCGCTCGTGAAGCCGTCGCCCAGGGGCCCGGCCGCCCACCCTGAAACTTGACGGCAAGCATAGCACAGAGGGGCGGAGGGGCTCGTACCCCACGGAGCATCCCCCGAGGTGGCCGGGGGGAGGGTCGCGCTCAGGCGGGGCCGCGGCCGCCCAACCGCTCCGAGGGCCCGCATTGACCTGCCTTTGAAGATTTGGCAGGATCGGCGCAATGAAGATCGTCATCGTCGGCGCCGGGTTCGCCGGCCTGCAGTGCGCGCAGCGCCTCTCCGGCAAGCCGGTCGACGTGCTGCTGATCGATCGCAACAACTACCATCTGTTCACGCCGCTGCTCTACCAGGTCGCCAGCTCCCTGCTCAACCCGAGCGACATCGCCTACCCGGTGCGGACCGTCTTTCGCGGCTCACCCAACGTTCGCTTTCGCGTGGCCCAGGTGACCGGCGTGGTTTTCGACGCGAAGGTCGTGGAGACGGCCGACGGCGACCGGCTTCCGTACGACTACCTGGTGATGGCGACGGGGAGCGCCACCAACTTTTTCGGGATGCGCTCCGTCGAGCGGGCGGCGCACGGTCTCAAGGATCTCCCCGAGGCGGTAGCGCTCCGGACCCACGTCATCCGCGCCTTCGAAGGCGCGACCCGCGAGACGGACCAGGCGGCCGTGCGAGCGTGGCTCACGTTCGTGGTGGTGGGCGGCGGGCCGACGGGCGTGGAGTACGCCGGCGCGCTCTCCGAGCTGATCCACCGCGTGCTGGTCCGGGACTACGCAGAGCTCGATCTCCGCGCCGTGCGCGTCATCCTGCTCGAGGCGCTCGATCGCGTGCTGCCGGCCTTTCTCCCGGCCCTCTCCAAGGACGCGTGCAAGCGGCTCGAGCGGCTCGGCGTCGAAATCCGGCTCGGCGCCCGGCTGCTCGACGTGACGGACGGGCGGATCACACTCTCGAGCGGCGAGACTCTCGCCGCGCAGACCCTCGTGTGGGCGGCGGGCGTCAAGCCCTCCGAGCTCGACACGGCGCTCGACGTCCGGCGCACCCGGTCTCAGCGGATCGCGGTGGACTCGTGCCTCCGGATCCCGGATTGCCCTGGAGCCTTCGCGATCGGGGACGTGGCGGGCGCCACCCAGGATGGCAGGGAGCTCGCGATGATGTCGCCGCAGGCGATGCAGGAGGGGCGCTACGTCGCCGATGCGATCGTCCGGCTCGAGAGGAAGCAGCCGCTACGGCCGTTCCGCTATCACAACAAGGGCATCATGGCCACGATCGGCCGCCACGCCGCGGTCGCCCAGGTGGGCCCGCTCTCGTTCAAGGGGCCCATCGGCTGGTTCGTGTGGCTCTTCGTGCACCTCTACTTCATCATCGGTTACCGGAACCGCCTGGTGGTGCTGATCTCGTGGGCGTGGAACTACGTCTTCTACGATCGCCCCATCCGGCTGATCACGCGCGGAAAGGACGGGACAGAAGGGGAATGAAGCCGGGGAACAGGAGGACACCGTGCCGACGTTACGCCTGAGATCGTACAAGACGATTCCCGGAGAGCAGTACGGCACTCCGAAAGAGGTCTGGGGGTTTCACATGCGTGCTGGAAGGGGATCCCCACAGCGTGTGACGCGAGCGTTCTTGCGCTCCAATGCCCCACTGCTCGGCCTGGCAGGAATCCACTCGCACCTGAGCGTCCAGCGTGTCGTTCACAGCCTCGGGGCCACGCACGTGATCCTGCAGCAGCGGCACCGCCGCATTCCAATCTTTCGGGCGTACGTGACCGTGCACATTGGGCGCGACGGCCGCATCTACCTGGTCAAGAACCGCGCCGTGCCACGGGCATATCTCGAAGAGCGGGGCCGCTTCAAGCTGAGCGCCCGCCGTGCCCGGAGCCGCGCCCGGCGGGCCGTCGGGGGAGGGCGGCGGGGAGTCAAAGTTGTGGGCGCGGACAAGCGCTGGTTTCCCGTCGAGGACACGATCCGTCCCGCGTACCGCGTCCGGGTGCATCGCGAGGTGCCGCGCGAGGAGTGGATCGTCTACGTCAACGCCGCAACCGGCGGCGTGCTCAGCAAGTACGACAACCTCGCGAGCGCCCGAGGCGTGGCGCGCGTCTTCGATCCCAATCCCGTCGTCGCACTTGGCGATTGGAAGACGCTGCTCTCACCCACGGGCCGGCCGCGCCGCCCGCCGGACAGGGCGTACACGAAGGTGGCGCTCGAAGGCTTGGGCAGCGGTGACCGGCTTGATGGATGGCGTGTCACCACCTCCCCCACGCCCAACCGAGTGCGCCGGGCGGACCACCGGTTCCTGTTCGACTCGGTCGAACCGGGCTTTCTCGAGGTCATGGCGTATTTTCACGTCAACCGCGGCATCCGGTACCTCGAGTCCCTCGGGTATCGCGGGCAGCGCGCGATCTTCAGAGCGCCCTTTCCGGTAAACGCCAGTGGCACACGCGAGGACAATTCGTGGTTCAGCCCCGGGCTCAAGTCGCTGACCTTCGGGACGGGCGGCGTCGATGATGCCGAGGACGCCGAGATCATCCTCCACGAGTTCGGCCATGCGCTGCAGGACGCGATTTGTTCGGACTTCGGGCAGTCAACGCAGGCTGCCGCCATGGGCGAGGGATTCGGCGACTACTTGGCAGCCAGCTTCTTCGCCGCCATGAAGCCCGCGGCCCTACGGCCACTGCTCATGAGCTGGGACTCGATCGCCGACACGGACCAGCGGCCGCCGTACCTGCGCCGCGTCGACCTACCCCTCACCTTCGAGAGCTTCGATCATGGCCTAGACGCCGACGAGCATGACAACGGCAGGATCTGGTCGGCGACGCTGTGGGATATCTTGACCGCGGTCGGGCGCGACGTCGCCGACCGCATCATCATCGACAGCCACTTCCAGCTGGACGGCTTCACCACCTTCGCGCGTGGCGCGCGCGCCGTACTCGATGCGGACCGGAATCTGTTTCGCCGCCGGCACGTGGCGCGGCTGCGGACGATCTTCCAGGGCCGCGGGATAGGACCCGTGGCGTAGATCCAAGGCGAGTCCTCCCGGACCGCCGTCGCCGGGACGGAGGCGGCAGCGCTAGTGGCCCAGGAAGATGCGCTTCACCTCGGAGGAGGCCAGGAGGTCGGCCGAGGGACCATCGAGGATGGCGCGCCCCGATTCGAGGATGTAGCCGCGGTGGGCCATGCGGAGGGCGAGCTCTACGTTCTGCTCGATGAAGACGACCGTGATGCCGCGCTCGCGGTTGATCGCGGTCAAGACTTCCGCGATCTGCTCGATCACGCGCGGCGCCAGCCCCAGGAAGGGCTCGTCCACCATGAGGAGCGCGGGGCGCGCCATGAGTCCGCGGCCGATGGCGACCATCTGCTGCTCGCCGCCCGAGAGCGTCCCCGCGATTTGGCTGTGCCGCTCTCTCAGGTGCGGGAAGAGGGCCTCGACGTCGGCCAGCGTTTCCTCGCGGCGCGCCTTGGCTCGCGGGTGATAGGCGCCCAGCAGGAGGTTCTGGCGCACGGTCAGGTACGGGAAGAGCCGGCGGCGCTCCAGCACGTGGGCGAGGCCGAGCCCCACGATCTTATGCGGCGGCAGGCCGTCGATGCGCCGGTCTCCGAGGCGGATCTCGCCCGAGCGGGCCCGCACGAGCCCTGAGAGCGTGTTCATGAGCGTGGACTTGCCCGAGCCGTTCGGCCCGAGGATCGCCACGACCTCGCCCCGGGCGGCGCTGAAGGAGACGTCCCAGAGTATCTGGTAGTCGCCGTACAGGACGTCGAGGCCGCGGGCCTCGAGCTCCGTGCCGCCCGCCCCATCAGCGGACATAGGCTTGTCCCAGGTAGGCCTCGACCACGCGCGGATCGCGCCCGACGGCGGCGGGCGGCCCGTCGGCGATGACCTCGCCCAGGTGGAGCGCCACGATACGCCGCGAGACGTCCATGATCACGCCCATGTTGTGCTCGATGACGACCAGCGCCGTGCCCGCGGCGTTCAATTCGCGAACGAGCGCGACGAGTCCCGGGATGCTCCGGAGGTCCACGCCGCCCGTCACCTCGTCGAGGAGCAGGAGGCGCGGCTGGGTCGCGAGCGCGCGGGCCAGCTCGAGGCGCTTGCGCTGGCCGGTGGAGAGCACGCGCGCGTGCGCCTCCGCCTTGTCGGCGAGCCCAACCTTTTCGAGCGCTTCGAGCGCCTCCAGGCGGGCGCGCGCCGGATCGGTTGTCTTCTGGAAGGCGCCGACCATGACGTTCTCGAGCACGGTCATCTGGGTGAAGGGCTTGAGCTTCTGGAAGGTGCGGGCGACGCCGAGCCGGCTGATCTGGTCGGGGCGGAGCCGTGTGATGGGCCGACCGTCCAGCAGGACCTCGCCCGCGTCCGCCGGCTGGAAACCTGTGAGGAGGTCGAAGAGCGTGGACTTGCCGGCGCCGTTGGGGCCGATGATCCCGACCAGCTCTCCCGCGCCGACGCGGAAGGAAATGTCGTTGTTGGCGACGAGGCCGCCGAATCGCTTCGTGACGCCGCGCACGTCCAACAAAACCCCCTCTCCGGGTCGGTCCATCAGCCGGTCCGCCGGCGCCCGCGTTGAGCGAGGGCCATGATGCCGCCCGGCTGGATCACTGAGACCAGCATGATGAGCGCGCCGTACACGAGGAGATCCACGGCCTTGCCGGTGCCCCCGAAGGAGATGCGCGTCCACTCGCCCAGCGGGATCAGGATGGCGGCGCCCACGAGCGGGCCCCAGAGCGTGCCGACGCCCCCCAGCACGGCGACGAGGCAGATCAGGATGCTCAGCGCGGTCGGGAACACCGAATCGGGGTCGATGAAGAAGATGTACTGCGCGTAGAAGGATCCGCCGAGCGCCGTCAGCCCCGCGGAGAGCGCCATGGCCCGCTGCTTGTAGGCGGCGACGGGGATGCCCAGACTCGCGGCGGCGTCCTGGTCCTCGCGTATGGCGCGCAGGTAGTAGCCGAGGCGCGAGCGCTCCACCCGACGCGTGACCCACAGCGCCAAGAGGAGCAGCGCGAGCGAAATGTAGTAGTAGTTCTGCTTGCTCTCGTGGAACTGGAAGTTGATCCACGAGTCGGGGCGCTTGATGGGGACGAAGAGCCCGCGCGCGCCACCGGCCCAGTCCCAGTTGATCATGAGCGTGCCGATGATCTCGCCGACCGCGATGGTGGCGATCGCGAAGTAGTGTCCGCGGAGCCTGAAGACCGGGTAGCCGATGCACTGGGAGAGTAGAACAGCCAGGACAGCGCCCGCCAGCATGCCGCCCCACGGCGAGAGGCCAGCGTGCTTCGCCAAGAGCGTGGACGTATACGCTCCCGTCCCGAAGAAGACCGCGTGGCCGAGGGAGATCTGACCGCAGTAGCCCGCCAGCAGGTTCCAGGCCTGGGCCAGCATGGCGTAGAGGAAGATGGTAATCATCACGTGTCGCGGGAAGGGTTTGGTGACGACCTGGGGGAAGATGACCAGGACGGCGAGGGCGGCCGCGGCGCCGGCCCAGCGGAGCCCGCGCGGCGTCATCTAGTACCGGCCGAAGAGCCCTTGCGGGCGCCAGAGGACGACCACGAGGTAGAGGGCGAAGACGACGGCGTACTTGAAGGCGGGCGCGATCAGGAGGCCCGCCAGCACCTCGACGACGCCGACCACCACGCCCGCGGCGAGGGTCGCCGGCACGTTGCCGAAGCCGCCGAGCGCCACCGTGACGTAGGCCAGCAGCGCGAAGCTCGCGCCCACGTCGGGGAAGATGTAGAAGAACATGGCGAGGAGCGCCCCCGCCGCGCCCACGCAGGCGGCGCCGATGCCCCAGCCAAGGGCGAACATGCGCTGGGTGTCGATGCCCATCAGCGAGGCCGCCTGACGATCCTGCGCCGTCGCCTGGAGTGCCAACCCTGTCTCCGTCCGCGTGATGAACCAGTGGAGAAAGCCGAAGGCCGCGAGCGCTCCAAGACTGGCCGCAAGCTGAGGCAGCCCGATGAACAGGCCGCCGACCGCGAGCCGCCCGTCCACCAGCGGGTTCTTCACCAGTCGGAACTCCACTCCCCAGAGCGCCTGCGCCGCGGCGCGCAGGAAGATGGCGAGGCCGAAGGTGGCGAAGATCTGGGCCAGCATGGGCGCGCCAAGGATCCAGCGGATCAGGCCGTGGTAGACGGCGAGCCCGAAGAGAAACAGAAGCCCGACCGTGAGCGGCAGGGAGGTCAGCGGGTCGAGCTTCAAGAGCGCCCAGGACCAGAACGTGGCGAACATGGCGAGCATCAGGAACTCGCCGTGGGCGAAGTTCACGATCTCCATGAGGCCGAAGATGAGCGACAGCCCCGCCGCGATGAGCGCGTAGACGAAGCCCATCAGGAGCCCGCCCACGAGCCCCTGCAGCAGCGTTTCGACGCTCACGGCTCGTGGGACTCCAACGGACTAGTGCTCCCGCAGCAGGGAGCCAAAGCCGGGAAAGCGGTCGTGGATGCCGCAGGCACGGAGCGCGTGCCAGAAGGTGGCCGCGTTGATGGCGATGACCGGCTTGCCCATCCAACGCTCGGCCTCGTCTGCCAGCCGCACCATGGAGAGGTTGGTGCCGACCTGGACGATGGCGTCCACGTCCGGCCCGTCGAGCTCGTGGAGCACCTGCCGGAGCGTGTCCTCTCCCACCTGGGCGATGGCCGTGGCCGTCTTGCAGCGGAGCCCGGTGAAGCGGACGACGTCGAAGCCGGCCTCCTCGAAGAATCCCCTGACCTGTTTGTCGGCGACGGGCTGGTACGGGCTGAAGGCGGCGATCCGCCGGACACCAAGCGTCTCGAGGGCGGCGCGGCAGGCCGAGGCGCCCGTGGACACCGCGAGGCCCGACTGGGCGCGGACGCGCTCGATGAAGGCCGCGTTGCCCTCGACGCCGCCCCAGAAGGTCTCGGACGACATGCCCATGACGAGATAGTCGGGCTCGCACGTCATGACGTCGCGGATGGCGACGCTGATCGACCCGCGGATCTCGCCGAGGAGGGCCTCGAAGGCCGCGTCCGAATCGAGCGCCGGGTGCGCGATGTACATGCGCCCCGTGTGGAAGGTCACGCCCGGCGGCGCCATCCGGTTGTAGTCGTGCTCGACCACGGTGTTGGTCGAGGGGACGATGACGCCGAACTTGGCGCGCCAGCCGACGACGTCAGTCATGAAGGCGCTCGAGCTGGCGCAGGTCAGCCACGGGCACCCGGCCTACTTCTTCTCCTTGAAGCCGGGCAGGGGATAGATCACGTCGGCCGCGGCGAGATCGAAGGGCCAGATCGTCGCGTAGGCGCCCTTCTGCATCTGCTGGAGGATGGCGCGGATGCCGGTGTTTTGCCCCTTCTCGTCGAAGCGGACACCGGTCCACGGCATGACCAGTTGGTCGGGCGGGACGTTCGTCGCGACGAGCGCCTTGCGGATATCTTCCGGGTTGGTCGACTTCGCCCGGTTGATGGCGTCCACCAGCACGGTGAAGCCGGTCAGCCCGCGGGTCGGCGCCTCGGAGATGTCGCGGCCGCCCGGGTTGTCCTTCTGCTTCTTGAAGAGCTCGTTGACCGGGCGGATGAGCGGCTTCCTCGCCTGGAGGTCGAGGGCGAAGGGCGAGCGGGTGATGTGCCCCTCGATCTCGCTCTTCATCTCCTGGACGAAGGCCGGATCGACCCAGCCCGCGTTCTGGGCGATCAGCATGCGGGGGATGTAGTCGAGGGTCTTGGCCGTCTTGACGTAGAGCACCGCGTCCGTGGCGTAGGAGGTCGGCAGGAAGACGTCGGGGTTGGCGGCCTTGAGCTTGCCGATCTCGGCGTCGAGGCTCGTGGTCTTGTCGCGGTAGGCCATCTTCACGACGACCTCATAGCCGTACTTCTTCGCCAGCTCCTCCTGGACCTTGGCCGAGTCCACTCCGAAGAGCGTGTCCTCGTGCATGATGCCGATCGTCCTGAACTTGACGTTCTTCTTTTTCTCGAACTCCTTCATGAACTCGAACATCGCGAGGGAGAAGTGGCCGTCGTGCGGCGACGTCCGGAAGAACCACTTGAAGCCGCGCTCGGTCAGCGTCGGCGAGGAGGACTCGGCGTTCAGGATGGGCACCCCGTAGCGCTCGGCGACCTGGCTCACCGTCGCGGTCACGCTCGAATGCACGGCGCCGATGATCGCGTGGACCTTCTCCTGGGTGATCAGGCGTTCGGCCTCGGACTGGCCGACAGCCGGCTTGCCCTGGTGGTCCACGATAATGAGCCGGATCTTGGCGCCGCCCAGCCCCGGCAGGCCGTCGGTCGTCTTCTTCATCGACGGCAGGTTGAGGTCCGACGTGCCGTTGTAGAGGTCGGCCGCCATTTTCATGGCCGTGACCGAGTCGATGCCGAGCTGCGCCAAGTTACCCGTCATCGGGTAGATCACGCCGATGACGATCTCCTTCGGGGCCTGGGCGTGGGATGCGGGCGCGGCCGCGAGCGCGGCCACCAGCGCCAGAGAGAGCAGTCCGATCACACGTCGCATATCGGGGTCCTCCTCTACGGCTTGATGAATTTTACAGGTCGGCGCTGACCGTCCAAGTGGCTCGGGAGTGTAGCACAGTCGCGGCGCCCGCGGGCGCTGTCCGGAGCGGAACTGTATGCATGAGCGGACATTGACGGAGAGCGCCGGCGGGGCTTAGTCTGACCGACATGGATGTGACGCCGATTCCGACCAAGCGCTGGGCGCGGGTGGAATACGAGCGGCTCGTGGATCGGGCTGTCTTCCAGCCCGGCGACCGCGTCGAGCTTGTCGGCGGTCAGCTGGTCGTGCGGGAGCCGCAGGG
>DASYVT010000133.1 GCA_035936835.1 Candidatus Methylomirabilota bacterium
ACATCTACCCGGAGTGGGAGTTCGCGGCTCGGCAGGACCCGGAATTCGTTGAGACCTACAATCGGATCTACGAGCTGGGGCTTGGAGAGGGCAAGCACGTCTCGGCGAAAGTCCGCGAGTTCGTCGCCATCGCGCTCCTCGCCTTCCGCGGGGCGGAACGGGCCGGCCTCGTGGCGCACATGGAGCGCGCGATCCGTTTGGGCGCCACGAAAGAGGAGCTGTTCGAGGTCCTCGAAACCTGCCTGGTGCCGGGCGGCGCCCCGACCTTCCACCGCGGGCTGGGCGCCCTCTTGGAAGTGAAGGGCTGATCGCGGCGCGCTACTTCTTCAGGCGCAGGTCCTCGTACGGCGCCGAGTAGAGGTGGCCGACGATGAGGCCTAAGCCCGGCTCGGCCACGCGGGCGCCGAACCCGTTCAGAAGCACCGGCTCGACGATGGGGGCGAACATGACCTTCTCGTGCACGAGCTGCTGGATCCGGTGGAGGATCGCCTCGCGCTTCTTCGCGTCCATCTCGCGCGCCTGTTCCCGGTAGAGCCCGTCGATGTCGGGATAGCCCCCGTAAGAGCGGATGCCGCCCGAGATCACGAACGCCTCGATGCGCGTGGCGGCGTTGCCGGCGGCCGCGCTCCCCACGCGCACCATGTGCTTGAAGCCCTTCTCAGAGTCCGTGTTGAGGTAGGCGGCGCGCTCCAACACGCGGAGCCGCGTGCGGATCCCCACAGCCTGGAGGTCGTTCACCACCGCCTCGCCCACGGGAGCGTACGTGTTGTCCGTGGCCACCTCCACGGCGTCGAAGCCGCGCGGATAGCCCGCCTCCGCCAAGAGCCGCCGCGCCCGCTCGGGATCGTAGGGGTAGGCGGGCGCCGGCCAGGCGAACGCGAAGTCGCGCGGGATGATGCTGGCGCTGAGCCGTCCGTGGCCCAGGTACTCGGCGTTGTTGATCTCCTTGCGGTTGATGGCGAGGCTGGCCGCCAGCCGCACGCGCTGATCGTGCCAGGGAGATTTCGGGTTCCATTGCTCGGTGAAGGTCAGCCACTCGGTGAACGTGCCCGCGACGGGCTTGAGCGTGAGCCCGGGCGTGCGCGCGAGCTCCTGCGCCAGCGCGCCGCGGATGGAGTACGCGAAGTCCGCCTCGCCCCGCTTGAGCATCGCGAGCCGCGTGCTCTCGTCCGGCACGGCGCGGAACACCAGCCGCTTCACCGACGGGACTTTTCGCCAGTAGCTCTCGTTGGCCTCCAGCACCAGCTCGATGCCGGGTGAGAAGGACACGAGCTTGTAGGGACCGGCACCGACCGGCGCGCGCTTGAAGCCGTCGTCGCCCACGCGCTCGACATAGCGCTTGGGGACGATCCAGGCAGCGCCCGTGGCGGGCGTCGCGTAGAAGGTCAGGAAATCGGGCCAGGGCGCCTTCAGGATGAACCGGGCGCGGTGGGCGTCCACGACCTCGACCCGCGCCACCCGCTCGTGGAGCGCCTTGGCCGAGCTGCCGCGGTAGCGCTCGAACGAGAACTTCACGTCCTCGGCGGTGACGGGATCGCCGTTGTGGAAGGTGACGCCCTTGCGGAGCGCGAACTCGTAGACGAGGCCGTCGCGCGAGGTGGTCCAGGATTCGGCGAGGCTCGGCGCCATCGGCTGGCCGGGCATCGGCTTCACGAGCGCATCGTGGAGCGCGTAGAGGACCATGAATGGCACGATCACGCCCTGCGTCTCAGCCGGATCGAACCAGCTCGGCGCAAGCGAGACATGGACCGCCCACGTCATCTGGCCCTCGGGCGCCGCTGCCGACAGGGACGCGCACCACGGCCCCAGGGTCAACAGCGCGCCCAGCGCGATCGCTCGGATTCGATTCATGCCAGCGATACTGCGACCTGTCCGCGGGCCCGTCAAGCAGTTGCTCGCGGAGCCCCGCTTGGCCTATGCTCTTGCCCTGCGAAAGGAGCAGATCCACGTGGATCGCACGAAAAGCGCCGTCACGCCTGAACGGTTTGCCAGCGGCATGACTTTCAACCAGTACGTTCAGTACGTCGGCACGCCCGAGAATCTCGCGCGTGAGGCGGGATGGTGGCTTGGGCCGGAGCGGAAAGACTTCAGCGGGCATCGCCGCGAGTGGCACGGGCGCGTCGAGCTCAGCGAGGCGCAGGCCGGCGCGATGCGGTGGCTCGCGGAGCAGCCGGACGGCCCCGCCAAGATCCTCGTGATCTCGGAGGAGTGGTCGTCGGACTGCCGCCGTGACGTGCCCATGTTCGCGCGCATCGCAGAGACCGGCAGGATGGAGCTGCGCATCTTCACGCGCGACGGGCAGAAGTTCAGCCGCGAACCGAGGGCGAACCCGGCCGACTCGCCGAACGCCGACATCGTGAACGAGTTCCTCCGGGAGCGAGACGGCCAGACGTACCAGTCGGTCCCCGTCGCGGTCTTCTACACGAAGGAGTTCCAGTACCTCTATCACTACAGCGAGTTTCCGGCGATCTATCACAAGGAGCGCCTGGCCGCCGCGATGCAGGCGAGAAGTGCGGGCGACACCAGAGAGCAGCGGTGGGAGAGCTTCATCCGCGACTGGAGGGCGCTCCAGGAGGGGCCGTTCTTCCCCATGTGGGCGTCCGCGACCGTTGACGAGATCCTCTCCGCGCTTCACGAGCGGATGGTGGTAGGCTCGCTCGCGTAGCGGCACATACGGTGGCATTCAAAGGAGACTCACCATGCTGATGCGCAAGCTGGGCCGGACAGGGCTGCGAGTATCCGCCCTTTGTCTCGGCGGCAACACGTTCGGGTGGACCACGGACCAGAAGGCGTCGGAGGCCGTGCTCGACGCCTACGTCGAGGCTGCCGGCAACTTCATCGACACGGCGGACGTCTACTCCCGCTGGGCGCCGGGCAACAAGGGCGGCGAGTCGGAGAACGCGCTCGGGATATGGATGACGGCGCGCAAGAATCGCCACGCGGTGCTCATCGCTACAAAGGTGATGGGGCCGATGGGGCCGGGGCCGAACGACACGGGCCTCTCGCGCCAGCACATCATGGAAGGGGTCGAGGCCTCGCTGCGGCGGCTGCAGACCGACTACATCGACCTCTACCAGGCGCACTGGGACGATCGCGACACGCCGCTCGAGGAGACGCTGCGCGCCTTCGACGACCTGGTGCGCCAGGGTAAGGTGCGCTATCTCGGCGCCTCGAACTACCACGCGTGGCGGCTGACGCGCGCGCTCTGGGAGAGCGACAAGCGCGGCTACGTGCGCTACGAGTCGA
Organism: Candidatus Methylomirabilota bacterium; assembly: GCA_035936835.1. Taxonomy (NCBI): domain Bacteria; phylum Methylomirabilota (SeqCode); species Candidatus Methylomirabilota bacterium. Next base: position 3,247 of record DASYVT010000133.1, read on the forward strand.
TCCAGCCGAAGTACAATCTCGTATTCCGCGACGAGTACGAGCGCGAGCTCGAGCCGCTCTGTCTCGAGCAGGGCGTGGGCGTCATCCCGTACTCCTCGCTCGGCAGCGGGTTCCTGTCGGGCAAGTACCGCCCCGGCGCGGATCTGCCCAAGACGGCCCGCGCCGTCAACGTGCAGAAGGGCTACATGAACGACCGCGGCTTCGCCGTCCTCGCCGCGGTGGACAAGGTGGCCGGCAAGGTCGGCGCGACGCCGGCGCAGGTCGCGCTCTCCTGGCTCGCCCACCGCCCCGGCATCACCGCGCCGATCGCCAGCGCAACCTCCGTGGTCCAGCTCAAGGAGCTGATAGGCGGCATCGAGCTCAAGCTGGACGAGGAGGCGACCGCCACGCTCGACAGCGCGAGCGCCTGGAAGGAAGCCTAGCCGGCGCCCGGATCGGGCCTTGCGTTTGAGATCACACATTGTGATCTCAAAGCCGCGGCGGCGTCGTGGGTTATTCGAAACATGAAGTCTTCCTATCTGATAGAGGAGGTGCCGAGATGGCGGTCGAGTTCGGCGTGCTGCTTCCCACCCGCGAGGCTGTCATGTCCGGCCGCCCGGAGACGGCTCCGATGCTGACCATGGCGGAGCGCGCTGAGGCCGCGGGCTTCGATTCCGTGTGGATCGGCGATTCGCTGATTGCCAGGCCGCGCCACGAGCCGCTCACCCTGCTGGCCGCCGTCGCCGCGCGCACGCGGCGGGTGCGCCTCGGCACGGGCGTGCTCCTGCCGGCGCTGCGGAACCCCGTCGTACTCGCCCAGATCGTGGCGACGCTCGACCGCATCGCCGAAGGGCGCGTCATCTTAGGAGTCGGCATCGCCGCCGACGCGCCGCCCATCCGCAAGGAGTTCGCGGCCGCCGGCGTGCCGTGGGACCGCCGGGTCGGACGGTACCTCGAGACGCTTGAAATCTGTCGCGCGCTGTGGAGCCGCGACGGCGTCAGCTTCAGTGGCAAGCACTTCACGCTGGAGAACATCACGATGGAGCCGAAGCCGCATCGCCCGGGCGGGCCGCCCATCTGGATCGGCGGCAGCGGCCCCACCGCGCTTCGCGACGCCGCGAAGTACGATGCGTGGTTCCCCACCGGCCCCAGCGTGGAATTCTTCGCCGAGCACTTCCCCCGCGTGCAGGCGGCCGCCCGCGCGGCGGGCCGAGCGCCCGACGCCGTGACCGGCGCGGCGTACGTCACGCTGGCCCTCGATGCGAACACGGCCGCCGCCGAGCAGCGACTGCACGGCTTCCTCGAGGGGTACTACGGGTCGCCGGCGCGCGTGATCATGGCCCGCCAGGCGACCTACGCCGGTCCGATCGAAGCCTGCGTCGAGTGGCTCCAGCGCTGGATCAACGCGGGCGCGCGCCACATCTCCCTGCGCTTCGCCGGCGGCGACCAGTTGGCCCAGGTGGACGAGGCAGCGTCGCGGCTCCTGCCGAAGCTCAAGCGCGGCTGAGGCTGCTACCCGCCTAAGCGGATGACTGTCACAGCGGCTCTTGTAGTCGTGCCGCAAGCCAAGGAGCTGGAACCCCTACTCGGCGGGTTCGTTGCGGCGGGTTACCAACCGAGAAAATTGACTCTTGGGAGGCTTGAGTGCCACGTTTTCGAGGAGCTCCGCTTGCTGTTCACGGTGGGTGGACACGGAAAGACCCAGCTCGCGGTGCGGACTCAACACCTGATCGACCAGAGGGCGGAGTTTCAGGTTGTGATCTGCGCGGGAGCGGCTGGCAGCCTTGACGGCGACGTGGCGCTTGGTGACGTCGTTGTCGGCATGTCGACGATCGAGCACGACTACAAGCTTCGGTTCGTGCGCCAGCCGCTCCCGTCCTATCCAGCTGATGCGCATCTCCTGGCCCAGTTCCGCGTCGCTGCCAGCCAGATCGGGCGGGAGTTCCGAGTGCTTTTCGGCGCAATCGCGAGCGGTGATGAGGACATCGTCGACCCGGCCAGAGCCCGTGAACTTCGAGAGGCGACTGGGGCTCTATGCGTCGCGTGGGAAGGTGCGGGTGCAGCACGCGCGGCAAGCTTCAGCGGACTTCAGTTCTTGGAGGTGCGCGCAATCACGGATGGCGCCGACCACACAGCAGCGGCCCACTTCCAGACGAATCTTGAGCGCTCGATGCCGAATCTCGCCCAGATCTTACTGACGTGGTCCCTTGCTCGCGGGCAAGATAGCCCAACAACTGGAATGTGAGCAGACCTGCCACCAGGCTGGGTGGCCCGTTGGAGCCACTACCCTCGTTTGCACATGGATTGGGCTTAGGGGTCAGGGCTATCGCTACCGAGGGACCGCAACCACTCGCGGGCATACATCGCGAACCTCGGCACCCAGCCGTAGCCGGCACCGGATGCACCCGGTGGCCGTGTGCTATGATCGCCACCCTACGCCGGCCAACGCGGTGATCGCAATCGCGGGCGCGCCGGCAGTCGCTCCACAACGCGGAGGTGTGAAAATGCGCAAGCCCACGGTGATCGGAATCGTGTCGCTCCTGCTAGGCCTCGCGGCGTTCCTCGCCGCCCCACCCGGCGCGGGCGCTCAGGACGAGGTCAAGCTCGGCGCGTTCCTGCCCATCTCCGGGATCAGCGCCGACGTGGGCGCGCAGATGAAGGCCGGCGCCGAGGTCGCGGCAGAGCGGATGGGAACGATCCAAGTCGGCGGCAAGCCGATGAAGGTTCGCGTCATCTGGTACGACGACGAGGGCAAGGGCGACGTGGGTCTCAACGTCGTCACGCGCGCACTCACCGTCGACAAGATCCACGTGGGCATGGGCTTTCTCTCCAGCGACGTCTTCATCCGCGTGATGGACGAGTTCCAGAAAAGCTCGACGCCGGTGGTCACCTGCTGCTCGGCGTCACTCAAGATCCCCGACAAGATCGCCCAGAACAAGATGCAGTACGTCTTCCAGCTCAGCCCCACGGCCAACGACATCGTGCGCTCGGTGGCGGCCGCCGTCGGGCAATACGTGAAGCCGAAGAAAATCGCGCTGCTGAACGAAAACACCGACGCGGGACGTGACTTCTCCCGCATCGCGCGCGAGTGGTTCGCCGCCAACGCCAAGGACGCCGAAGTCGTCGCCGACGAGTTCGTCGACCGCGGCGTGACGGACCTGACGCCGCAGTTCGCGAAGATCAAGCGCTCCGGCGCGCAGGCGATCATCGGCGAGATCTATGGCTCCAGCGGTTCCGTGCTCTTCAGCCAGTGGTATGAGCTCAAGGTCCCGGCCGTCCTGGCCCACATGGGCGCGACCGTGAGCGCGCAGACGTTCATCGACCAATACGTCAAGCAGACTGACCTCGCCATCGTTAACAACCGCTGGTGGCCGGCGAAGTACTCCGAGGTGTCGGAGCCGATGATGGCGGCCTACAAGAAGAAGACCGGCACCGATGCGACCAACTTCGCGGTGCAGGCGCACGACGCCACCCTCGTGTTGATCGAGGCGATCCGGATATCGGGAAGCCTCGACCCGCAGAAGATCCAGGCGGCCCTCGAGAGCACCACCTTCGTGACGGCGTGGGGCACCCGCAAGTTCACGTCGCTGGCCGAGGGGCACCGCATGCCCATCCAGACCGTGGTCGTGCAGATCCAGGGCGGCAAGAAGGTGCCCATCTATCCCGAATCGGTCGCGGCGGCCGCCGGCGGCAAGTACGTGCCGGTGCCCCCGTACGCGTGGGAAAAGAAGTAGCGCCGCCGAAGCTCGCCCTCGCCGGCCTCAGCAAGTGGTTCGGCGGACTCCGCGCCGTTGGCGCCTGCTCGTTCGAGATCGCGCCCGGCACCGTGGTGGGCCTTATCGGCCCCAACGGCTCCGGCAAGAGCACGCTCTTCAACCTGGTCACCGGGCTCTTGCGGCCCGACGAAGGCGCCATCTTCTACGACGGCGAGCGCATCGACGGGCTCGCCACCCACGAGATCGCGCGCCGCGGTGTGGGCCGCACCTTTCAGTCCGTAAAGATCTTCCGCGACCTGCCCGTCCGCGAGAACCTCGCCATCGCCGCCATGGGGCGTGGCCTCCGCGGCTGGGAGCCGCGCGCCGACGAGTGGCTCGCGCGCATGGGTCTCACGCGACTCGTCGATGCGCCCGCGGGCACCCTCTCCATCGGCCAGCAGCGCCTGCTCGAGCTGACGATGAACCTGGTAATCGACCCGGAGTTCTTGCTGCTCGACGAGCCCCTCGCGGGCGTGCACCCCGTGATCCGGCGCCAGATCGCTGACACGCTGAACGATCTGCGCGCGCGGGGCCGTACCCTGCTGATCATCGAGCACCACATGCCGTTCGTGATGGGACTCTGCGACAAGATCGTGGTGATGGATCACGGAGAGAAGATCGCGGAAGGGGCTCCGGAGGCGATCCGCGCCGACCCGCGCGTGATCGCGACCCTGCTCGGACGGGCGGAGCGCGGGAGCGACGATGCTCGAGCTTGAGGGCGTTCGCTCCGGGTACGGCAAGCTCGAGATCCTCCAGTCGGCTTCGCTGCGGGTTCCCGACGGCGCGATCATCGGCATCATCGGGCCCAACGGCGCCGGCAAATCCACGCTGCTCAAGACCGCGTTCGGCTATCTCCCGCCCTCCGCGGGCCGCATCGTGCTCGACGGTCGCGAGATCGCGGGGCGCCGGCCCGACGAGATCATGCGCTTGGGGGTCGGCTACCTCGCCCAGGCGGGCGGGTTGTTCGCGGAGATGACCGTGCACGACAACCTCGTGCTCGGCGGCTACACCGTCTCGCGCGCCGACAAGCGTCACGCGATCGACCACGTCTACACCCGCTTTCCCCTGTTCCGCGACCGCCGCCGCCAGCTCGCCGGCGCCCTCTCCGGGGGTGAGCAGCGCCTGCTCGCCATTGCGCGCGCCCTCATCGTTCGCCCGCGCCTCCTGCTGCTCGACGAGCCGTCGGCGGCGCTGGCCCCGCGGTTCATCGACGAGGTCTACGCGACGCTCGTGGCGCTCAACCGCGACGGCATCGCGCTCCTCATCGTCGAGCAGAACGTCGAGGCGATCCTTGCCGTTGCCCACCGCGTGTTCGTGCTCGACCTCGGCCAGAACGCCTTTGACGGGACACCGTCCGAGCTCCGCGCCTCCGATAGCATTCGGCGGCTCTACCTCGGCGAAGACGCGGCATAGCACGACGATGCTCGAATCGCTCCTCGAGTTTCTCATCCAGGGCGTGGTCCTCGGGGGGCTCTACGCGCTGTTTGCCGTCGGGCTCAGCCTGATCTTTGGCGTGCTCGACGTCATCAATGTCGCCCACGGCGAGTTCTTCGCCATCGGCGGCTATCTGGCCTTCACGGCCGTCGTGCTCCTGCATCTGCCCGGCGCCATGGGTATCCTCGGGGCGGCCGTCGGGACATTCCTGCTCGGGCTCTGCGTCTATCCGCTCCTGATCGCCCCGCTCAAGCGGCGGCTCGGGGGGCGGCCACAGGGGCCGCTCTATCTCGTGCTCACGCTCGGCCTGTCCACGTTCCTTCAGTCGAGCCTGCTGGCGATCGCGGGGGGCGATTATCTGCGGGTGCCGCCGCAAGTGAGCGGGATCCTCGACCTGGGCGTCACCGCGGTCAGCTTTCAGCGGCTCCTCGTGCTCGGGGTCGCGGCGTTGCTGCTCACGGGGCTCTTCGCGTTTCTCCGCTTCCATCCCGAGGGCCTCGCCGTGCGCGCCGTCTCACAGAATCCCGACGCGGCGCAGGCGATGGGCATCAACCTGCCGCGCATCTTTGCCTTCACGCTGGCCCTGGGGGTGGCGCTCGCGGGGGTGGGTGGCGCGCTCATGGCCCCGCTCTTCAATGTCTACCCGGCCGTCGGCTTCCCGCTGACCATCAAGGCCTTCGCCATCACCATCCTCGGCGGGATGGGCAACCCCGCGGGCGCGCTGGTGGCGAGCTTCGTCATCAGCATCGCCGAGTCGCTCTCCGTGATGGTGATCCCCTCGCAGTGGCAGAATCTCATCGCGTTCGCCGTGATGATCGTGATGCTCCTGCTCCGGCCCCGCGGCCTCTTCGGCCGCGCCGTCTCGCGATGACCCGCCGCGTGAGAGGGCTTCCGCTCGCGGTCGCCGCCGTCGCCGCCCTCTTGCCCGTGCTGCTGCCGCATCCGTTCGTGCTCACCATCGCGACACAGGCCGCGATCTGGGCGCTGCTGGCCGCAAGCTGGGATCTGCTGAGCGGCTATACGGGGCAGATCTCGTTCGGTCACGCCGGCTTCTTCGCGCTCGGGGCCTACGCCGCCGCCGCCGCGACCAAGCACGCCGACGTCTCACCGTGGCTCGGCCTGCTCATCGGCGCGACGATCGCCGCCGCCGTCGGGCTCCTCACCGGCTTCCCCGCCCTCCGGCTGCGCGGCCACTACCTGGCGCTCGTGACGCTCGGGCTCGCCGAGATCATCAGGCTCGTCGCCCAGAACTGGATGGCGCTCACGGGTGGCCCCTTCGGCATCCACGACTTCAGGAGCTTTTCGGGGCTTCCGGCCGCCGCGCTCGCCTACCGTCAGGCGATGTATGGGGTGGTCGTCTCCATCGTGGCCGTCTCCATCGCGGTCATGTACCTGCTCTGCGAGCGCACGAACGCGGGCAAGGCGTTCCGCGCCATCCGCGAGGACGAGGTCCTGGCGCAGACTCTCGGCATCGACACGACCCGGTACAAGCTCCTCGCCTTCGCGGTGAGCTCGGGCTTCGCGGGGCTGGCGGGCGGCCTTTACGCGTATTACGTGCAGCTCGTGAGCCCGTCGGTCGCCTCGGCGGCCACGACGTCGCTGGTCATCGGCATGGCGGTCTTCGGCGGCCTCGGGACGCTGTGGGGCCCGGTGCTCGGCGCGCTGCTGCTCTACGGCCTCTACGAGGGCTTGCGCTTCGTCGGCGTCGTGTACAACCTGGTCGCGGTGGGCCTCGTGATCATGGTCTTCGTCATCTACTTCCCGCGGGGGCTCGCGGGCATCGGGAGATCCGCATGAGCTATCGGCTGGGAGTCGATGTGGGTGGCACCTTCACCGACCTCGTCCTCGTATCGCCCAGCGGCGTCGCGCGCACCTGCAAGGTGCTGTCGACGACCGCCAACTACGCCGAGGCGATCATCACGGGCGTCCGGGAGCTGACGGCCCTGGCCGGCATCCCCGCCCGCGACATCGGCGAGATCATCCACGGCACCACCGTCGCCACCAACGCCATCCTCGAGCGCCGCGGCGCTCGCGCCGGCCTCCTGACAACGGAGGGCTTCCGCGACCTGCTCGAGATCGGGCGCCTGCGCCTCTCCCGGCTCTACGACCTCGACTTCGAGCGCCCCGCGCCCCTCGTGCCCCGCCGGTGGCGCAGCGAGATCCGCGAGCGCATGAATCACCGCGGCGAAGTAGTCACGCCGCTCGACCGCGAGGGCGCGGCCGCCGCCATCGATCGCCTGCTCGCCGAGGGCGTGGAATCGATCGCGGTCTGCTTCCTGCACGCCTACGCCAATCCCACCCACGAGGCCCAGGTGGGGGCGATGATCCGCGCGCGCGCGCCGCACATAGCGCTCACGCTCTCGTCGGAGATCCTGCCCGAGATGCGCGAGTTCGAGCGCACGAGCACCGCCGTCACCAACGCCTACGTGATGCCCGTGATGGGCCGCTATCTCGCCTCGCTCGAGGGCGAGCTGCGCAAGCTGGAGGCCCGGGCGACGTTGCTCATCATGCAGTCCAGCGGTGGCGTCATGACGGCCGAGGGCGGGCGCCAGCGCCCCGTGCACGTCATCGAGTCGGGGCCTGCCGCCGGTGTCATCGCCACCTCCGCGCTCGCCCGCGCTATCGGCGCGCCCAACGCGCTGAGCATCGACATGGGCGGCACGACCGCGAAGGCCTCCATCATCGAGGGGTACGAGATCAAGCGCACCGGCGAATTCGAGATCGGCGGCTCGATGTCGCAGGGTAGCCGGCTCAACAAGGGCGGGGGCTTCCTGCTGCGCGTGCCCGCCATCGACATCGCCGAGGTCGGCGCGGGCGGCGGCAGCATCGTGAGCGTCGACGGCGCGGGGGC
>DASYVT010000134.1 GCA_035936835.1 Candidatus Methylomirabilota bacterium
GCACGCGGGGTCAGCAGGGCAGGAAGCGCGAGAACCCCCTTACATCTATTCTGGATGGGCGAAATACCTGGTTGGTGGGCGCGCGGCTCACTCAGCAGCGTAAGAGGGAAGAGAAAATGGGTCCATATCGGAAATCCCGGCTGGTCAGTTTCGCCTCTCGTTCAACCCCCAGCTCCGCGTCGAGTTCCGGGGTGCCACGGTGACCTCCGACGCCGGGCTGCTGTTGCCCCGCGAGTTGGACGAGCGCCTCGGCCTGAGCGCGCTGATCGAACGGCACCTCACCGATCCCCGCACCGGGCGCAACCGCCAATTCCTCCTACCGAATCTATTCCGCCAGTCCATACGACGCACAGCACGCGCGTTCACGGAAACCAGCCGTGCGTGACCGCCATGATTCCGCTGGCGCGAGACGACCGAGAACCCATTACACGAAGGCTGGAGGGGTCAACATCGCCTATCAGGTGTTGGGTGATGCGCCTCGAGATCTCGTGGTCGTGCCTGGCTGGATCGCGCATCTGGAGGCGGCCTGGGATGTTCCCGCGCATGCAGAATTCTACGAGCGCCTCGCATCGTTCTCCCGTCTGATCCTTTTCGACAGGCGGGGAACTGGCCTGTCCGATCGCGTGCCGGCGGACCAGTTGCCGACACTCGAGGAGCGGATGGACGACGTGCGGGCCGTCATGGATGCCGCCCAGTCCCGGCGGGCAGCCCTACTCGGAATCTCCGAAGGTGGCCCGATGTCCGCGCTGTTCGCCGCCACGTATCCGGAGCGGACGGCTGCGCTCATCATGTACGGCTCGTTCGCGCAGCTCGACCTCGAGGACAGCCTGGTCAAGCGCTGCGCCGGTTCTCCAGAAGAGTTCGAGACTCTGCTCGAGGAGCGCTGGGGGGAAGGATACCCCCCGTTCGAAGTGTCGGCGCCCAGTGTCGCGTCCGTACCGGCTGCCAGAGAGAGTTTCTACCGAAGGATGCGCGAGGGCGCCAGTCCGTCAGCCGCGGTGGCCATCTGGCGGATGGTGCGCCAGACCGACGCCAGACACGTGCTTCCCACGATCCACGTGCCCACGCTGATCCTGCATCGGGCCGGCGACCTCGTCGTCGGCGTGAGCCATGGTCGGTATCTCGCCGCGCATGTTCCCGGCGCGAAGTACGTGGAGCTCCCCGGCAGTGATCACGTCATCTACCTCGGCGATTCCAGCACGCTTGTCGGGGAGATCGAAGAATTCCTCACCGGCGAGCGACACGAACCCGATTCGGATCGGGTCCTGGCCACTGTGCTCTTCACGGACCTCGTCGGTTCGACGGCCCATGCCGTCAAGCTCGGTGACCGTGCCTGGCGTGAGCTGCTCGACCGTCATCACGCTCTGGTTCGCGCCGAGTTCGCGCGATTCCGGGGGCGCGAGGTCGACACGGCGGGTGACGGCGTCTTCGGGATCTTCGATGGACCGGGGCGGGCGATTCGATGCGCGCTGAGCATTCGCGATGCCGTCCGGTCCCTGGGTATCGACATTCGGGCCGGCTTGCATACTGGTGAGTGCGAGTTGATGGGGGCCAAGGTGGCGGGAATCGCCGTTCACATTGGAGCGCGCGTGATGGCGGAGGCTGGTCCAAGCGAAGTGCTGGTTTCACGTATGACCAGGGATCTGGTCGCTGGATCCCCATTTGTGTTTGAGGACCGCGGGACTCGAGCGCTAAAGGGCGTGCCGGGAACCTGGCCGCTGTTCGCAGTGGTGGGATGACGAGATCACGATCCGGCCCATCACGTACAGAGTGGAGACCGGCCATGCGCGCGGTGATCTACCTGCCGCTGTGCTCAGCCAGCACACAGCAGGGGCGGCAGACGCTGAATTGCGGGGAATAGCGGTTTAACGAAACTTAACCTCGAGGAGAGGAGGACCAGCATGCAACAGTACCTGTACCAGGTCGCCTACACCCCGGAGTCGCTGGCAGCCCAGATCAAGAACCCCCAGGACCGCCTAGAGTTAGTGGGCAAACAGTTGGCCGACGCCGTAGGCGCGAAAATCCTCGGCGGTGGTTACTCGTTCGGGGAGTACGACGTCTCGATCATCGTCGAGGCTGCGGACGACGTCACGATGGCTGCGGTCGCCATCGCCATCGCGGCGGGCGGCGCCGTCAAGGCAGCAAAGACCACGCCGCTGCTCAGCGGTCCTCAGTGGGTCGCCGCCCTGAAGAAGGCGCCTGCCGTCAGCGGCCAGTACCGGCCTGCCCGGTAAAGCATCGAGCGACCTCAGGCTGGAATCTTGAACTCGGGTCTCGGGCGTCCGGGACCCGAGCTTTCCTCGCTGAATTGCGGGGAATAGCGGTTTAACGAACTAAATCTGCCATCAAAGGTAGCCGTAGGAAGACCACCCTCCGTCCACGGTCAGGATCTCGCCGGTGATGAAGGACGCGGCGGATGAGGCCAAAAAGACTGCGACTTCACCAATTTCCTCAGGGGTGCCGATCCGCCCCATGGGGGTCCGCCGCGCGAGCTTGTCCGCGTCGACGATGCCCTTGGCGGTGAGCATCGTGATGAACTCGGTCTGGACATAACCCGGGGCGATGGCATTGACCCGCACCCCCCGGGCCGCCCACTCGATGGCCATGACCTTGGTCATCATGTTGAGTCCGGCCTTGGAGACGCAGTACGCGAGGCGCTGCGGGAAGGGCACGGTGCCGTTCATGCTGCTCACGTGGATGACGTTGCCGCTGCCCGCCGCCAGCATCCCCTGGACGATCTCCTGCGTCAGGACGAAGCAGCCGTTGAGGTTGAGGTCGAGCGTGTAGCGGTAGTCGGACTCGGCCAGGCTCTCTGAGGGCGCGACGCGCGGCTGACCCGCGTTGTTGACGAGGATGTCCACCGTGCCGCCGAGTGCCGCGAGCGATTCCCTCGCGAGCCTTCTCACTTCGTTGGAGCGCGACAGGTCGGCTGCCACCGCGACCGCGGATGGTCCGAGCTCGCGCGCCACCCGGGAGCAGTCCTCGGCGCTCCGCGAGTTGACGACCACGCGGGCGCCCTCGCGAACGTAGGCGCGCGCGATGCCGAGCCCGATGCCCTTGGTCGAGCCCGTGACGATGGCGGTCTTGCCCGAAAGCCTGCCGTCCGTCACCGCTTGACGTCCTTGAGGAAGCCCAGGACGGCGCGGTTGAAGGCCTCCCAGTATTCGATCGTGAAGCCGTGGCCGCCGGGGATGAGCTTGAGCTGGGCCTTGGGGATCAGGGAGGCCAGCGCGCGGGAAAAGGCCGGCACCGTCAGGTTGTCGTCGCGCCCGACGAGGACGAGCGTGGGCACGCGGAGCTTCTTGATCTCCCGGAGGCGCGTCCCGTTCCAGTCGAGGATTCCCTGCCCCTGGCGCTGTACGGCCTCGGGCTTGGTCGGGAAGGGGTAGGAGAGCACGCGCTTCACCGTCTCGTCCACCTGGCCACGGTCGGCGAGGAACCCCGGCGTGTAGAGCCAGGGCATGAACAGGTGACGAAAGCGCGCGTCTGGGTCGACCCGCCCCCAGAGCGCCATCCAACCTCGGATCGTGTGAAGGAAGCGCCCGTCACCCTGCGCCCACGTGCCGCAGAGCGAGAGGCTGCGCACGCGCTTCGGGTGCCGGATGGCCAGCTCCTGCGCGATGGTGCCGCCCATGGAGTGGCCAACCACGTGCGCCCGCTGGATGTCCAGGTGCTCGAGCACGGCGGCCGCGTCGTCGGCCATCTGCGACGTGGGGTACGATGCGGCGTCCGGCATGTCAGTTTCCCCAACACCGCGGTTGTCGAAGGTGATGACGCGGTAGTGGGGCGAGAAACCCTTGACCTGGAAGAGCCAGTTGGCCGACGGGGCCGAACACCCGTTGATCAGCAGGACGGGGTCGCCCTCTCCGTGGGTGTCGTAGTGGAAACGGATGCCGTTGAGCGTGGCGTAGGGCATGGTAGCGGCCTTTCCGGCGCTAGCCGGGGCTAGGTAACGACGGTGACCTTGATGGCTTCGGGCGAGCGGTGGGCGGCAAAGGCCTCCGCGAGCCGCGCCAGCGGGAAGCGGTGGGTGACGAGCCTGTCCACCGTCACCGTGCCCGTGGAGAGGAGCCGGATGGCCTCGGGAAACTCCTGCTGGTAGATCATGGAACCGATGATGCGCAGCTCGCGCCGGACGACCCCGAAGAAATTCACCGTCGAGGCCTCGTGCGGGAGCCCGGTCAGCACCACCCGCCCGCCCGGGTGCGTCAGCTCGAGCGCCTGCTCGACCGCCACGCCCGTCCCGGCCGTCTCGATCACGAGGTCTACGCCCTCGCGCCCCGAGAAGGCGCGCGCCGCCTCGGTGGCGCCGCCTCCCCCGCTCGTGGTGAAATCGTCGGCGCCCAGCGCCCTGGCCAGATGCTGGCGGTACTCCGTGCGCCCGACCGCGAGCACGCGGAGCCCCTTCGCCTTGAGAACCTGGATGGCGAGGAGTCCCAGCGCGCCCACGCCGAGCACCGCGGCGGACTCGCCCCGCTTGACTTCACCGCGCGCGACGGCGCGCACGACGACGGCCAGGGGCTCCGCCAGCATCAGCTGGTCGTCGCTGACCTCGGCCGGTGCCGGCCAGCAGCACCGCGCCGGCAGGCAGGCCTGCTCGGCGAAGCCCCCGTTGACGTCGATGCCGATGGCGGTGCGCGAGAGGCAGAGGTTGCGATTGCCTTCGCGGCAGAGCGCGCACACGCCGCAGGAGTAGTTGGGCTCGACCGCGACCTTCTGGCCGGGCTGGAGCGTGTGGACTTCGGAACCGACCGCGACCACCTCGCCGATGAACTCGTGCCCCATGACGAGCGGGTACTGCACGGCGCGGTCACCGTTCCAGATGCGGTAGTCGGTGCCGCAGAGACCCGAGGCGAAGACCTGGACCACGGCCTCGGCGGCACCCGGCGTGAGGAGGGCCCGCTTCTCCATCCGGATGTCACGGGGCCCGTGGAGCACGGCAGCGTGCATGGCGCCCATCCTACCGACTGTCCTCCTTCACGGCAAGGCGCAGCAGCGCTCAGGCCGCGCTGTGGCCGCCATCAAGAAACACCGTCTGACCGGTCATGTAGTCGGAGCCCGGCGAGGCCAGGTAGACGACGAGCGGACCGATCTCCTCGAGCCGTCCCGTGCGGCGCGCGGGCACGTCCCGCAGCAGGCGCTCGCGCACCTTCGGATCATCGAAAGCCTGGCTGTTCATGTCGGTGACGAACCAGCCGGGCGCCATGGCGTTGACCTGGATGTTGTAGCGCGCCCACTCGACAGCGAGCGCACGGGTCAGCGCGATCACGCCGCCCTTGGAAGCCGAGTAGGCGGCGTAGCCGGCCAGCCCCGAGGCTCCCAGGACCGAGGCGAGATTGATGATCTTCCCCGACTTCTGCGCGATGAGCCGGCCCGCGGCCGCGCGGCAGCCGTTGAAGACGCCGACGAGGTTGACCTCGACGGTCCGGCGGAAGTCCTCGGGCGGCATCTCGGCCGCGGGGATGACCGCGGCGATGCCGGAATTGTTGACCACGATGTCGAGGCGGCCGAGGGTTTGGGCGGTGCGCTCGACGAGGGCCTCGACCTGGGAATACACCGTCACGTCGGTCGGCACGACGAGAGCGCGCCGCCCGAGCTTCTCGATCGCCCGCGCGGTCTCCTCGAGCTCCGCGACCGACCGGGAGGCGAGCGCGACATCGGCGCCCGCCCCGGCCAGCGCCAGGGCCATGGCGCGCCCGAGCCCGCGGCTCGCGCCCGTGACAATGGCGGCCCTGCCGTCGAGCCGCAGGGCGTCGAGCGCCGCGCTCACTGGTACAGAGCGTCGAGGGCTGCGTGATGCCGCTCGCTGATCATCTTGCGCTTGACCTTGAGCGTGGGCGTCAGCGCGCCGTTCTCCACGGTGAAGTCTTCCGGCAGGATCATGAACTTCTTGACCTTGGCGTAGGACTGCAGCTGGGAGTTCTTCGCGTCCACCGTGCGCTGGACGCGCTCGACGACCTTCGGGTGCTTCGCCAGCACGGTCGGGTCGCTGGCCATGATGCCCTGCTCGCGGGCAAACTTGGCGAGCTCCTCGGGGTTGAGCGTGATCAGGGCCACGGGGTACGGCCGCCGGTCGCCGTGGACCATGACCTGGCTGATGAAGGGATCACCCTTGAGCAGGTTCTCGATGTTCTGGGGCGCGATGTTCATGCCGCCGGCCGTGACGATCAGGTCCTTCTTCCGGTCGGTGATGAAGAGGAAGCCGTCCGAGTCCAGGCGCCCGATGTCGCCGGTCGCGAACCAACCGTCCGGAAGGAACACCTCCTTCGTCGCCTCCGGCTTCTTGAAGTAGCCCTTGGCGATGTTCCCGCCGCGGCCCAGGATCTCGCCGTCGGGCGCGAGCTTGATCTCCACCCCCGGCATCGGCCGGCCGACCGAGCCGAACTTGAAGCTATCCTCCCGGTTGTTGGTCAGCACGGGGCAGGTCTCGGTCAGGCCGTACCCCTCCAGGATGAGAATGCCGGCCGCGTGGAAGAACTCGGCGATCTCGCGCGACAGCGGCGCGCCGCCGGAGACGGCGAAACGCAGCCTGCCGCCGAGCGCGGCGTGCATCTTGGAGAACACGAGCTTCTCGGCGATCTTGTACTTGACCGCGAGCACCGCGGGCACGGGCTGCTTGGCCTGCTTGAGCCGCGACACCTCTTTGCCGACACCCACTGCCCAGTTGAAGATCTTGCGCTTGACCGGCGAGCCGCCCTCGGCCCTCGCCATCGCGCCGGCGTAGACCTTCTCGAACACGCGGGGCACGCTGCAGATGAAGTGCGGCCTGGTCTCGGGCAGGTTCTCTCTGAGCTTGTCGATGTTCTCGGCGAAGGCCGTGCAGAGCCCGCGGTGGACGCCGATGAACGACTCGAGCCGGGCGAACGAGTGAGCGAGCGGCAGGAAGAGCAGGTGCACGTCGCCCTCCGCGATGGACGTCGTCTGGGCGGCCGACTCGAGCGCCGACACGTGGTTGCCGTGGGTCTGGACCACGCCCTTCGGCGGCCCAGTGGTGCCGGACGTGTAGACGATGGTCGCCACGTCGTCGGGCTTGGTCCCGGCCACGCGCCCCGCGAGCTCCGTCTTGAGCGCTTCCGCCCGGTCCCGGCCCAGACGCCGGAGCGCCTCCCAGGTGAAGATTCGCGGCGAGGGCTCCTTGCCCTCGTAGCCCTGGATCACGACGATCTGGTCGAGACCGGGCATGTTCGTGTCCGCCTCCAACACCTTGGCGAGCTGCGCAGGGTCCTCCACGATGAGCGTCTTCACTCCCGCGTCGTTGACGATGTACTGGATCAGGTCGGGCGGGTAGGTCGGGTAGACCGGGATCGTGACGCAGCCCGCCGAGAAGATGGCGAAGTCGGCCTGCACCCACTCGGCGCGGCTTGCCGACAGGATGCCCACGGCCTCGCCGGGTCGGCGCCCCAGCGCCACGAGCCCTGCGGCAATTTCCCGCACCGCCACGCCCACCTCGCGCCAGGTCAGCGTCTCCCATACGCCGCGGCGCTTGAACTGCTGCGCGGGCCGCGCGGCGCTCTTCTCGACCCGGTCCCAGAATATGCGTGCCAGCGTGGTGTCAGACATCGCGCGTCTCCTTCACGGTTGTGTACGGATCTGGCACGGTTGTGTGCGGATATGGCTCCGGAGCTCTTTCCGGAGGATCTTGCCCACCGGACTCTTCGGCAAGGCGTCCACGAAGCGGATCTCTCTCGGGCACTTGTACTTGGCGAGCCTGCTCTGGCAGAACGCGATGACCTCGTCGGCCGTCGCGGACTGCCCCGGCCTGAGCACGACGAAGGCGAGGACTTCCTCGCCCATGAGCGCGTCCGGCATTCCGATCACGGCCGCCTCGGCGGTCTTGGGGAAGGCATAGAGCGCTTCCTCGACATCCCGCGGATAGATGTTGAACCCGCCGCGGATGATGAGGTCCTTCTTTCGCTCCACGATGTAGAGGAAATCGTCGGCGTCGAGCCGGCCCAGGTCGCCCGTGCGGAGCCATCCGCCGCGGATCGTCCGCGTGGTCTCCTCCGGGTTCCGGTAGTAGCCCATCATCACGTTCGGGCCCTTCACGCAGACCTCGCCGACCGCGCCGGGGGGCAGGGCGTGGTCCCCGTCGTCCCGGATGGACACCGTCACGCCGGGGATGGGCTGGCCGACAGAGCCGAGCTTGCGGGTGCCCGAGAGCCGGTGGGCCGAGACCACGGGCGAGGCCTCGGTCAGGCCGTAGCCTTCCAGCAGCTTGCCGCCGAACCGGCGCTCGAAGGGCTCAACGATCTCTACGGGCAGCGGCGCCGCTCCGGAACCCCAGATGCGCATGGAGGAGGTATCGTACCGTGACGCGTCGGGATAGTTCAGGAGGTACACGAACATCGTCGGCACCCCCGACATGGCCTCGGCCCGGAACTCCTGGATGGTCTGCAACACCTCCTCGGGGTTGAACCAGCGCAGGAGCGCGCCGCGCGTTCCGAGGATGTGACCCGCGTTCATCACGGTCAGCCCGTAGGAGTGCGACAGCGGGAGCACGCCGACGCCCCATCGATCGCGGTCGAGCTCGTAGAGAGACGCCGAGGCGCGCGCGTTGGACTCGAGGTTGCCGTGGGAGAGCGCCACGCCCTTGGGCGCGCCCGTGGTGCCGGAGGTGTAGAGGATGACGGCCAGATCCGTCTCGGCACGCGGGACAGACTCGAAGCGATCGCTCTCCCGCCCGATCTCCTCCTCGTACGAGCGCACGCCGCCTTCCCGTCCCCCTCCCTCTCCCCCGCCCCCGTCAACCAGCAGCACGTGTCGGAGGGTCGGCAACGTCCCAATCTGCTTCGCCACCTTCCACACCATGTCGGAAGACGTGATGACGATCTTGGCCTCCGAGTCGGCGAGGATGTGGGCGACCTCGGCCTCGCCCAGGAGGAAGATCACGGGCACGATGACCCCGCCCACCCGAAGGATGCCGCCGTAGCTCTGCATCACCTCGGGGCAGTTCGGCAGCATGACGACCACGCGGTCGCCGGCCTCGACGCCGAGGCGTCTGAGCGCGTGCGCGACCCTGCAGGCGGCGCGCTGCTGGTCCACGTTGGTCAGCCGCCGCCCCTCGAAGGCGAGCGCCTCGTACTCGCCGTAGCGTTGAATGTTCTCGTCGGCGAGCCGCGCCAGCGTCATGGTTTCTTGTCGCACTCCGCCTGGAGGGCCTGGAGCCGGGCAGCCGGCGTCGGGTGCGTGCTCAACCAGTTGGCCCACCCGGGGGTCAGCTGCTCCAGGTCGAGGCGCTCGAGGAGCAGGAGCATGTCCGTGCAGCCTCGCCCCGGGTCCCTCGGCAGCCGGTCGAGCAGCTCGACGGCGTAACGGTCCGCGGCGAACTCCTCCTCCCGGTCGGAGGCGCGGCTCGCGCGCAGGACTTCGTCACTGGCCCCGTTCACGCCGGCTGCGGTGGACCGCTCTGCCTGGTGCCGCACCTCCCGGCTCTCGAAATGGCCGAGTTGAACGTGGCCCAGCTCGTGGGCCAGCGCCGACTGGAGCTCGGAGGGCTCGAGGCTCCGGAGCGACCCCGTCGTTATCCGGAGCACGAACTTTTTCTGAGAGGCCGGTCCGGCCGCGACGTGAATCCTCTGCCGGACCTCGATGGCGAGGCCGACGGCGCACGGCTCCTTGGGGCGGCAGAGGCCCGAAACCTGAATGAGGGGCGTCAGCGCAGCGTCCACCTTCGCCTGCTCCTCGGGGGTGGCTCCCCTGAGCTCCGGCCGCCTCGCAGAGGCACACCCCGCGAGCACCAAGGACAGGGCGGCAAACAAGAGAAGTCTCATGAGGTTCTTTCTTTCAACTACTTAGGCATCAGAGGTCACGGCCACAACCGTATACCACGCCTACTATGACGCAACGCAATAAAAGTCTTGACGGCTATTACGCGATGCGTTATCCTGACCCCGTTGATGGTTCTCAATCAGGCCCGACAACCAGTTGAAGGAGGAGATTCGTGATGACAACGACCATGCAGGGTAGCGAGATGTTCGCACAGATGACCGGGCGCGCCGTGGAGGCCTTCTCCGTGCTCGCCGACGCCAACCAGAAGATCATGCGCGACCTGGTGGACCTCTCGGCCAGCACTGCCAAAGAAGGCGTCCGGTTGTACGCGGAGCTGTCGTCCTCTGCCGTGGAAGCGCTGAAGGACACCCAGTCCTACCTCCTCCGCCGGCAGGGCGAGATGCAGGAAGCGCCGCGGGATCCGTTCGCCGTCTACCAGAAGAGCGTGCTCGAGTCGGTCGAGGGGACGCAGAAGGCCTTCAAGCTGTTCGAGAGCAACGCCCAAGCCATGACGCGCTCCGCGGAGCGGCTCCAGGTCACGGCCGAGCAGACCGGCAAGGAGATCCAGGCGACGTTCGCCCAGGTCGCCGGCAAGGTCAAGTCGCTCTCCGCGACCCTCGCGTAACGAACCGAACCGGAAACGAAAAGGGCCGGGCTTTCGAGCCCGGCCCTTTTCTATTCAGCCCTCGCCTGGTCGGCCCCGTCTCAACTCGAACTGCTATTTCTCCCGCTTCTTCTCGAGCCGATCCTCGAGCGCGCGCAGCTGCTCGCGGAGCGCCGACACCTCGCTCCTGAGCGCGTCGGCTTCGCCGGGCGTCTCGGCCTTCTTCTCGGCCTTGCCCTCGCCGGACGTGGACGGCATCCAGCCGGCGCCCGCGCGAGAGGCCAACTCGCGGAAAACGCGGTCCGCCTCCCGCTGGCTCGACATGATCCCCTCCAGGCTCGACTTCATGGACTTCTGCACGAAGTCCTGCCACGCCTCGCCGTGCTTGATGAGCTGATGCAGGAAGGCCGTCGGCAGGCCGGCGCGCCGGCTGCGCTCATTTTCCAAAATTATCTGGGCGAGCGTCACGGAGGTCAGGTCCTCGCCGGTGGAGACGTCCACCACCGAGATCTCCTTGCCCGCGCGGATGAGCTCTTCGAGCTCCTCCAGGGTGACGTACCGGCTTTCCTGGGTGTCGTAGAGCTTGCGGTTCGAGTAGCGCTTGATCACGTACAGCATGCTGGAAGTCTAACACTCCGCGTCAACTGTCTCAAGGAGGGGCCGGGCACCCCTCTGCTATACTCACGCCCCAGAAAAGATCGGTCTTCCGATTCCGGCGAGGAGGCTTCATATGCAGCTCAAGGGACGCACGGCTCTCGTGACGGGCGGCTCGCGCGGCATCGGCCGCGCCATCGCGCTGGCCCTGGCCGAAGAGGGCGCCGATGTGGCGGTCAACTACGTCTCGAGCGAGACGCCGGCCAAGCAGGTCGTCGAGCAGATCCACAAGATCGGCCGCAAGGCCATCCTGGCCCAGGCCGACGTCGCGGACTTTCCGGACACCTTTCGCATGGCCCAAGACGTGCTCAAGGAGTTCGGGCACCTCGACATCCTCATCAACAACGCCGGCATCAACTCGGACAAGACCTTCGTCAAGATGGACCACGCCTCGTGGCGAAAGGTCCTCGCCATCAACCTCGACGGCGTCTTCAACTGCACCAAGGTGTTCATCGACCAGATGGTCAAGCAGAACTACGGGCGGGTCGTGAACATCACCTCCGTCATCGGCCAGATCGGCAACTTCGGCCAGGCCAACTACGCCGCCTCCAAGGCCGGTGTGGCGGCCATGACAAAGTCGCTGGCGAAGGAGCTGGCCGCGAAGGGCGTCACGGTCAACGCGGTCGCCCCGGGATTCACGGAAACGGAGATGATCGCGGCGATCCCGGAGAAGGTACGGAACAAGCTCCTCGAGCAGATCCCGATGCGGCGATTCGGGAAATCCGAGGAGGTGGCGCGGGCCTGCGTCTACCTGTGCTCGAGCGACGGCGACTACATCACCGGCGCCGAGCTGTCGATCAACGGCGGCCTGTTTATGTAGTTCGAGCTGAGACGGGGCCGACGAGCCGCAGGCGAGGAGCCCGGCGAGGCGAGGGCTGAGTAAATTGGGTTTACCGAGCGGTCAGCGGCCCTCGGCGGCGCCCGCTCCCGCCATGGCGGAGAGGGCCGAGAGGCCCATCATCCCCAGCACGGCAGTGCCCTGGGCGGCCCAGGCCCACGGCCCGAGCGTCCAGAGCGAGACGAGCCCGGTCCCCGTCTGGGGCCGGACGTACTCCACGCTGGTCTTCGACGGCATCACCAGCGCCTCGCCGATCAACACCTCTTCCCCGTGCTGGTTCTCGCA
This sequence comes from Candidatus Methylomirabilota bacterium, assembly GCA_035936835.1. Classification (NCBI taxonomy): domain Bacteria; phylum Methylomirabilota (SeqCode); species Candidatus Methylomirabilota bacterium. The sequence continues at coordinate 12,150 of DASYVT010000134.1, forward strand.
CACGGTCTTCAGGCGGATCCGGTTGCGCTCGCGCAGAACCTCGAGCACCTCCACCCGCGCCGTGATGACGTCACCGAAGAACACGGGCTTCAGGAACTTGAGATCCTGGGAGAGATAGATGGCCCCGGGCCCGGGCAGCCGGGTCCCGATCACACCGGAGATGAGCCCCGCGGTCCAGATGCCCGGGGCGATGGGCGCCTTGAACATGGTCGTTGCCGCGTAGTCGCGGTCCCCGTGCACCGGGTTGTAGTCGCCGACAGCGTCCACGAACGAGGCGATGTCGCCGTCGTCCACGCGCCGCACGATCTGCGCGGTGTCCCCGACCCGGACGTCCCCGATCGTGATCCCGATCATTCACGCTCCTTCTTGGAAGCGGCGGCCGCAGCGTCGAGCCGCGCGAGTACCGCATCGATGCGATCCTCCAGGCCTTCGATCTTCTCCTCGAGGCCCGCGATCTGCTTGGCGAGCCCGATGACCTGGGTGCGGGACGGCAGGCCGAGCGTCGCGAGACCGGTCTCGACCTGCTGCTCGGCCGCCTTCTTCACGGGCGCCGAGACGGAGAGAAAACCCTCGAGCTGCTTGCCCATGGCCTGGGCGAAGTTCTCGGTGCCCATACTCTGCTCGAGGACCTTCGACCACGCCGCGATCCATTGGTCGACGAACTGCTTCCACTGCGTCATGAGGTCGGGCGACACCGTCCCCTGCGTCATGACCTTGGACCAGGCCTGCATGCCCTGATCCATGAACGGCCGCCAGAACGCCTGGGGATCGACGGGCTGCCCCTGCCCCGCCATCTTGAGCCAGGCCTGCGTGCCCTCGTCCACCTGCTTCTTCCAGAGGTCGAAGAGCTGCTGGGTGCCCGTGTTGTCAGCCATGATCCGCCTCCTTGCTACGACCGCGCCGCGAGCCAGCTGGAGACCTTCGGCCAGCAGTGCACCGAGGCGCCGCGTCCTGCGATGAGCGAGATGTGCCCGCCCGGGAGCTCGACGTACTCCTTGTCCGTGCTGGAGACCGCCAGGATGAGCGGCCGGACGCAGCCCGGAGGAGCGATATTGTCCTCCTTGGCGCCCACCGCCAGGACCGGACAGCGGATGCTCTCGAGCCTGACCGGCTTTCCGGCCATCGTCAACTTGCCCTTGATCAGCCGGTTCTGCTGGTAGTAGTCCTTGACCCACTGCCGGAAGAATTCGCCGGGGAACGGCAGGTACTCGCTCGCCCACTTGTTGAGCGCGTTGAACCCGGAGACGTACTCGGGGTTCCAGAGGTTCCACCAGAGGTTGAGATTGGTCGAGAGTTCCATGGTGGGCTTGAGGAGCTTGAAGCCCATCTTGACCATGTCGGCCGGGATGGCGCCCAGCGTGTCCACGAACCGGTCGACGTCGAAGTAGCGGGCGTCGAGCCAGAGCCCGAAGAGCCCCACCTGGCTGAAGTCGATGGGCCCGGCCATATCGACGTAGTTCTTCAGCGGGAACTCGGGCGTGCTCCCGAGCCACGAGAGCGAGAGCGGCGCCCCCATGCAGTAGCCCAGCACCGACATCTCGCGCGCTCCCGAGCTCTCGAGGGCTTTGCGCGCCAGCCGCGGCAGGATCTTGGTCACCGCGTGCTCGAGCGTCAGGTCGTTGTCCTCGGGCCCGAAGACGCCCCAGTCCACGAGGTAGAAGTCGAAGCCCTGCTCGGTCATGTGCTCGATGAACGAGCTCTTGTGCATGAGATCGAAGATGTACGGGCGGCTGATGCCGAGGTTGGGTACGAAGAGGAGCGGGGTTGCGACCGTGCGCTTGGAGGCGTACCGCCAGAGGCGCGACTTGCCCGTGCGGTAGATCTGCTCGCGCGGCGTGGGCCCGACCTCGGGCTCCTTCGGGCTCATCACCATCTCGCTGAAGTGCTTCATGCGCAGCGCGTTCCTGCGCATCTCCTCCTGCCAGCGGACCAGCACTTCCGGCGACATGGCCGGCATCTCGGGCGTCATCGTGAACAGTTCGTCTTTCATCCGCTCCTCGCTGGGCGTGGCGCTCCTCGCTGGGCGTGGGGTTGCTGGCTCAGTCGTTATGCTACGCTCGGGTAACGCTCCGCGTCAACAAAATCACGCCTCCGTTCGGACGATGCCCTCCGAAGTGGCCGCGCGAATGACCACGTTCAGTCCCAACCACCCCCCACCCTTGTATCTTGCCGGGAGGCGGGAAATGATACGAGGGAAGAGCAGGCCGGGCGTGACAGACCGACTCACCCCAGGTCCTTCGAGACCGCAGGGTAGCATGGGTCGTCACGCCCGTTTCCTCCACAGCCCGAACAGTCGCCTGGGCCAGAGCACTGAGCCCGCATCGTGCAAGGACGGGCAACGAGGAGATGCGATGAGGACCGCGGCCGCACAGTTCGTCGGCATCGATGTGTCGAAGGCGCAGTTGGATGTGGCGGTCCGCCCCCGCGGCGAGACCTGGACGGTGGTGCATGACGAGGCCGGGCTGAGCGGCCTCGTCGCGCGGCTGCGCACCCTGGCCCCCGCGCTGATC
>DASYVT010000135.1 GCA_035936835.1 Candidatus Methylomirabilota bacterium
CAGGGCGGAGAGATCGTGCTGCTGAATCTTCAGGCGGAGAAACGGTTCGGATATCACCGTGATGAACTCGTAGGGCAGCCGGTAGAGAACATCATTCCGGAAGGCTTCGCCGAACGGCTGATCGCTGACGGTCTTCGATCCCCGGCCGACGCGCTGGCGCAGCAGATCGGCACGGGGATTGAGCTCACCGGACGGCGCAAGGATGGAAGCGAGTTTCCAATCGAGATCATGCTGAGCCCGTTGGAAAGCGCCGAAGGAATCCTGGTGACGGCGGCGATCCGCGACATCAGCGTGCGCAAGGATGCGGAAAAGCATTTGGCGCAGATGGAAGGCAGATACCGCGGGCTGCTGGAGGCGGCTCCGGATGCGATGGTGGTGGTGAACCAGGGCGGAGAGATCGTGCTGCTGAATCTTCAGGCGGAGAAGCAGTTCGGATACCGCCGCGATGAGCTCGTAGGGCAGCCGGTGAAGAACATCATTCCGGAAGGCTTCGCGGAACGGCTGATCGCGGACGGTACCCGAACCGCGGCCGACGCGCTGGCGCAGCAGATCGGTACGGGGATCGAGCTCACCGGACGGCGGAAGGATGGAAGCGAGTTTCCAATCGAGATCATGCTGAGCCCGTTGGAAAGCGCCGAAGGAATCCTGGTGACGGCGGCGATCCGCGACATCAGCGTGCGCACAAAAGCCGAAGCGCATCTTCTGCAGTCGGAACTGGAGGCGCAGGGACTGCGGAACGATCTCGCCCACGCCGGGCGCGTCGCGACCATCGGGGAGCTCACCACGTCGCTGGCTCATGAGCTCAACCAGCCTCTGACCGCGATCCTGAGCAATGCTCAGGCCGGCCAGCGTGTCCTTGAAACCGCCCCGGTGGACCTCAAGGAGGTAGGTGAGATCCTCAAGGACATCGTCGAGGACGACAAGCGAGCCGGTGAGGTGATCCGCCGGCTGCGCCGTCTCCTTACGAAGGGCGATCCGCAGATGAGGACGCTCGACCTCAACGAAGCGCTGGGTGAGGTGGCGCGGCTCGTGAGCGGCGACGCGGTTGTCCGCGGCGTCTCGATCCGGCTCGAGCTGGCCGATGGGCTTCCTCCCGTGCTGGGCGACCGGGTGCAGCTGCAGCAGGTGGCCCTGAACCTTGTCCTCAACGGGATGGACGCCATGCGAGAGCCGGGCACTCGTGACCGGGTCCTCGACCTCCGGACGGCCAGGGCCGGCGCGAGGACTGTTCGGGTGGAGGTGCGGGACTCAGGGACGGGAATCAGCGAGGGCGACATGGGCAAGATCTTCCAGACGTTCTACACGACCAAGCCCGACGGGATGGGCATGGGCCTGGCGATCACCCGATCCATTGTCGACGTCCACGGCGGCCGCCTGGAGGCCCACAATAACCCGGACGGCGGGGCGACCTTCTCCTTCACGCTGCCCATCGGCCACGACGGGGGCCACGACGGGGACCACGACGGGCCATGAGCGCTCCTGCGGGAACCCTGGTGGCGGGAGCCCTGGTGGGTATCGTGGACGATGACCCGTCCGTGCGGAAGAGTCTGGCGCGCCTGGTCAAGACCGCCGGGTATCGAGTCGAGGTCTTCGCGTCGGCCCGCGAGTTCCTGGCGCGTCCGCAGCAGGAGGACCCCTCCTGCCTGCTCCTGGACGTTCGGATGCCCGGCCTGACGGGGCCGGAGCTGCAGGAGGCGCTCGCGATCGCGGGGCGCCGGATGTCGATCGTCTTCGTCTCGGGCCACGGCGACGTCGTGGGCAGCGTCAAGGCCATGAAGGGCGGGGCGATCGATTTTCTCACGAAGCCCGTCGACGCCCGGGAGCTCCTGGACGCGATCGAGCGGGCTGTGGCCAAGGCGTTCACGGCGCAGCGGGATCAGGCCGGAGCCACGGACGTGCAGGGCCGCCTCAAGACCCTGACAGCGCGGGAGGCACAGGTCTTCGCGCTGGTCGTGACCGGGATGCTCAACAAGCAGGTCGCGGCCGAACTGGGCATAGTCGAGAAGACCGTCAAAGTGCACCGCGCTCGCGTCATGGCAAAGATGCGGGCGGGCTCGCTGGCCGAGCTGGTCCGGCTGGCTGATCGGGCAGGCATCATCGCGAAGCCCTGATCGTCCCCCTCCCGGGTCGGTCCCCTTCGCCGATCCCATTGGACCAAGGTCCAATACCGAGTCATGCCGGCCGTCCTGTAGGCTGCATTCGAGAACTATGACTCCATGCCCAAGACCACACGGCTAGTTTCCATCGTTGACGATGACCACTCGGTCCGCCGAGCGCTTCGTCGGCTGGTTCAGTTTGCCGGTTTCACCGCCGAGACGTTCGCATCGGCGGAAGATTTTCTGAGCTCAGCGTCTCTGGTCGGGACTGCCTGCCTGGTGCTGGACATCCACCTGAATGGTGGAATGAGCGGTTTCGAGCTTCAGGCGCAGTTGACCGCCGACAGTATCGTCATCCCGATCATCTTCATCACCGCCCATGACGATGTCCTCACGCGCGAGCGCATCGAAAACTCCAGAGCGGCCGCGTACCTCATCAAGCCATTCAACGACGAGCTCTTGCTCGATGCGATCCGTGGAGCGGTCGGTGGGTCCGACCTGCGACGCAACGCTGCTCCAGTCAGGATGTGAGAATCGGCCTTGCCGCTCGGTCAATCGAGGTGTCGACCTCGATCGGCAGGCAGGCCCGGGTGAAGGCGTCCACCACCGTCAGGAGCCGCACGCGTCGGCTGTCCTCGAGGGTGTCGAACACGAAGTCGAGCGACCAGCGCTCGTTGATCCGGGTTGGCCCCGCGAGCGGCCTCCGGCGGGGGATGCGGCGCCGGCGCTCGGCCGCCAGGGCACGGAGCCGCTCGCGCAACGCCGGCCAGTCAGCGCGCCGCGCCTGATCGCGAGACGTGGATCGGCCCGGCCCCACCAGCCCGCACGCCCGCGGTGAGGGCGGCCACCAGGCGCTTCAGGCGGGTCTTCTCGTGCTCCAGCTGCCGGAGCCGGCGCGCCTCGTTGACCTCCAGGCCGTGGGACTTCGCCTACCACCGATAACACGTCTGTTCGCTGATGCCGTGCCGCAGGCAGAGGTCGCTGCTCTTCGCGCCCGCCTCGGCCTCCTTCAGAATCCCGATGATCTGCTCTTCCGTGAACCGCTTCCGACGCATCGCGGGCCCTCACCGCGGCCATCCGAGCCAAATCCTCACCATCCCTGTGGCGCAGTTTTCAAGTAGCAGGCCGCGTCGGCACTCGACTGGACCAAGGTCCAATAGGTAAGCGAGGTGTCGACGCATAGAGTGAGAGAGCAACCGAAAGGAGACGCTCCATGAAACTTCCGCTCATCATCATCGGGATAGTGCTCATCGCGGTCGGCCTGGTGTCCCTCGTGTACCAGGGCATCACGTACACGAGCCGCGAGACGGTGGTGAACCTCGGACCCATCAAGGCCACCGCGGACACACAGAAGACGATTCCGCTGTCGCCGATTCTCGGCGGCCTCGCGCTGGCCGGCGGCGTCATCTTGCTCGCCGGCGCGTGGCGCAGTCGATGACGCGGGGCCGACTGACACCCATGCTCTGCCGCTACCTCCTCGGTGCCATCGGGCTGGCCGCCGTAACCTCGGGCGCCTTGGTCTACACGGTGGCCACCGAGACCGACGGTCTGATGAACGGCGCGCAGGTGCTGGCGAGCGTCGACCGGCGGCCCGTGGATTCCTCTGCCACGTACCTGGAGCAGATGAAGCTCACGCAGGAGACGTTGAGGAGCTTCGGCTACGCGCCGGGCGCCATCAACGGGATCATGCGCTTCGAGACCGCCTCGGCGCTGCGCGCCTTCCAGCGCGAGCAAGGGCTCAAAATCACGGGCCAGGCGAATCCCGAGACCCTGGCCGCGCTCGGGATCGAAGACAAGCTGTACAGACGACCGCGGTGAGTGCCGCATTGCGGATCAGACGGAAATCGCCGGCATGGGATTGCAGCTCATCATTTTGACAGGAGGACGGACGATGAAACGACGACTACTGGTTGCGCTGCTCCCGCTGTGTGCGGGGGTGTTGGTGGCGGTGGGGTGCACGGGTCCGGCGGGTCCGACGGGGATGACAGGGGCGCAAGGCGCTCCAGGGATGACGGGGGTACAGGGCTCTCCCGGGATGACGGGGGCGCAGGGCTCCGCTGGGATGACCGGCGTGCAAGGCTCGGCTGGGATGACGGGGGTACAGGGCCCGGCAGGAATTACGGGGGCCCAGGGCGCGCCGGCGTCGCCGCCGATGCCGGGCGTTCGCTGGATGTCGTTGAAGGAGTTCATGTTCGATTACGACAGGTCGGACATTCGGTATTCGGAGTCGAGGAAGCCCGCCGAGGTCGCGGCCTACATGAGCCAGAACCCGTCGGTGCGGCTCGGGATCGACGGCTACACGGATTTGCGCGGCACCAGTCAGTACAATCTGCCGCTGAGCCAGCGGCGGGTCACGACTGTTCGTGACGCGCTGATTCAGGCGGGAGTGCCGGCGGACCGGATCGAGACGGGCACGTTCGGTTCGGATCGGGTCATGTGTAATCCGTCCACCGAGCAGTGCTCGCAGCGCGAGGGGCGAGTCGAAGTGCTGGTCCGCGCCAGCAACTAGCCCCCGCGGTCGGGGGATCTCCTGCGCGTCCTGTACGCGGAGGAGGTTCCCCGAGGTGCTGGCCTTCATGGACCAAGGTCCACCAGGCGTCATTGTTGCGGCGCTGATACGGTGGCCACCAAGCAGCCTCGAGGAGGACCCTCCGCCGGGGAGAACGCCCTGCAGCCTGACTCCGGCGCGCGCTACCGAATGCGCAGGTCGCGCAACGAGCCCAGGACACCGAACGACTGCAACAGCCAGATGACGACCACGATGACGACCACGGCGTTGATGATCGACTTAATCTTCGAATCCATCGGCACGTAGTTGTTGAGCAGCCAGAGTAGAACCCCGACGACCGCCAGCGTCATGACGAGTCCGATCAGGCTCATGTCCGCTCCTCTCTCATTCCTGCACGACGAAGCTTGTGGTCCCGTGTGACAGTCAGTCGCTCACGGCGACGGCCACTCTTACGACTTTCGAGCTCCGGCGATGACCAGCACCACGCCGCCGGCAAGGGCGAGTGCGCCGAGGATCGGCGGCAGGGGAATGCTCTTCTCCTTGTCGGCCGTGATCTTGAGCGGCCCAAGGTCCACGACCTTCTCGCGCGTCGTGTACGTGATGCCCTGGTAGGCCAGGGCGAGCACACCGAGAATGATCAGGACGACACCGACGAGAGTTACGGGTTTCATGGCGCTCTCCTCCCTCTCCTGGTCATGCTTCTCTGGCTGCTGGTACCGGGCGAATCGCTTCCTCCCCTGTCCGGAGAGCCTCGCTGACATGCGCCCTCGTGTCCTGCAAGAACTCGTCGGCACGACGCAGGGCATGCCCGCTGCGGTCGAGCACCTTCTCAGCCTTCTCCTCTACCGCCCGAACGCCCTCGGCCGCCTTCGTGCGTACCCCGCGCGTCTTCTCCTCCACGTACTCCTCCATCTCCCGTCCCCACAGCCACACGACGGCTGCCCCCATGATCGCTCCCAGGACAAAAGCCCTACTGGTTCCCATCGCGGTCCTCCTCGATTGCGATTTCAGGCGATCCCGTCGCGACGCCTCGACCTGCCGTCACTTGATCCGCATGTCGTTACAGCTCAAGCATCCCTATTGGCACTTTGGGGCTTCCCTGAGCTTGGCCTCGATGCGGTCGCCGACTTTGAGGTTCTGGAGCGTCTCCGCGGAGACCTGAAACTCATGGACCGTACCGTCAGCCTCCCGCACCGTGACCTTGCTCTGGCCCGGGTCCACTTTGACGACCTGGCCCCCGACCTTCTCAGGGGTCTTCACCGTGCCCTGGGGATCGCAGGCAGGCTTGCTCTGCCCCAGCGCCGTTCCCGTCCACAGCATCATAAGCGCAACCGCGAGTCCCGCCGCCAACCGTGGCCACATGAGCATTGCCAGCCCCCTCAGTTCTTGTTGTGGTTATAGATGTCGTAGATTGCCCCAGCCGCGGCGCCCACCCCCGTGCCGATCAATGCGCCTTTGCCGGCGCCATACCCCGTGCCGGCGCCAACCGCCGCACCTGCCCCCGCGCCCACAGCGGCGCCGGTCACCGTCCCGCAGCCCGCGAACGTGACCGCGAGCATCCACAAGCCAATGATCCACGTGACTAGCCGCTTCGTCATGACGTCCCTCCTTCGAGTTCTAACGTTCAAGCCTCGTTTGCGATATCAGGCGATCCCGTCGCGACCGCTCGACCTGCTGTCACTTGATCCGCATGTCGTTCTTGACGGACGTGACGCCCGCGACCCCGCGTGCGACTTGCACCGCCCTGTCGATGTCCGCCTGAGACCTGACGAATCCGCTCAACTGGACCGACCCCTTGAACGTTTCGACGTTGATCTCGTTGACCTTCAGGCTGGAGTCGTTGAAGATCGCCGTCTTCACCTTCGCCGTGATCACGGAGTCGTCCACGTATTCTCCAGTCCCCTCCTTCGTTGCTGTCGAAGCGCACCCCACGGCCGACGCCAACAGGATGCTGAGAGCAAGGATCCCGAACCCTCTAAGTGGTCTCATGGCCATACCTCCATTCGAATGACGATCCAGGTGAGCATCAGTCAGAGGGCCGACCCGCCGCGGTCCAGCGAGCAGGTCACCGCGGCGCCGTCAGATGGATCGGCGGCCGCCAAGGAACTGGACCACGACGACAATGACGGCGACCACCAGTAGCAGGTGGACAAACCCGCCGGCCGAGTACGAACTGATCATGCCGAGCGCCCACAACACCAGCAGAATCACCGCGATGGTCCAAAGCATGGCAGCCTCCTTGTCAGCGCTCGACCGCAGTCGGCGCGGGGCGTGTGATCGAGTCTCCGTCAATTTCGATGAACACCATCGGCGGCTCCGCCGCCCGCCGGACCGTCCAGGTGACGGAGGCCACGGATCTCGTGTGCGGGTTGACCCCATCCCACGCGCCCTCCGTCGGCCGGCGCCCGCTCGGGCTCGCGGCCCTCTCGCGGTGGCACTCGTAAAAGCCATCCGTCGCGAGCGCGCCCAGCACCTCTTCCGGCCGGCCAATCCAACCCTTCCCCTGCTCCGTCCACGTCATCCGGCCCTGCTTGTACAGATCGTTGAGCGTGGGCATGAGGCTGTCCATCTGCCGCATTCCCGGTCCCCGGTCCTGGTGAAGGCACATGACGTCACTCTCCAGTCTTCGGGCGCTGGATTGTCCCCCGAGATGCCTCTTTACTTGGACGACGCGACCTCGACACCATGATTCCAGATCTTAGGCGACGGGATTCCGTCCGACTAGTGGACCAAGGTCCAATACGCAGGCTGGCCGCTTCGGAAGGTTCCTCACGACGTGCAGCGTTCCGAGGGGAGCCGCAGCGCAGTCGCGAGGTGGACCAAGGCCCAATGGACCAACGTCCCCTAGGCGGTCCGGATAGCGACGACTAGACTCAAAACGCAATGAAGGAGTCGAGTGTGCAATCGACGCATGGCAGTTCACCAATAGCAGGAGGGAAGACACGTGAAACGCGCACTGTTGTTTGGGGTTCTCGCGCTGTTCGCAGTGGGGTGTAGCGCCCGACCCATGGGCGGGGAGACGGGGTGGAAGGTATATGGGCCCGCAGGCCCTGAGGGCCCTGCCGGGCTCGTAGGTCCCGCAGGCCCCGCTGGATCTCCCGGCCTCGCTGGGCTCTCGGGACCACAGGGACCACAGGGACCGCAAGGCCCGCAGGGGCCACAGGGAGTCGCTGCTGTCTGGCAATCGTTCAGGGACATTCTCTTCGACTTCGACAAGTCGGATGTGCGGGCGAATGAGGTTAGCAAGATCAAGGACATCGTGGCGTTCATGAAGCAGAACCCGACGTTCGAGATCGGGATCGAGGGCTTCGCGGATCCCCGTGGTACGGACGCGTACAACCAGGCCCTGAGCGAGCGGCGGGTCAAGGCCATTCGTGACGCCCTGGTGGCTGCGGGGGCCTCGGCCGGCGCGATTCGAACCGGAGCCGAGGGAGAGAAGAACCGAAACTGCGGTGAAGACACCGAGAGCTGCTTCCAGAAGAACCGCCGGGTTGAAGTGTACGTGCGGCCCAATGCAATTCCAGCCTCGGCTCGGTAACGGAAGGCAAAGGGAGAGACATGATGCGAAACCTGATGATCAGCATCGCAACCGCCGGCCTCCTCGTCGCGGTTGCCGGCTGTAGCGCGTCCCCGCCGCGCTGGGGGTACGTCGGCCCCGACTCGACTCCCGGGTGGAAAGGCCAGAACTTCTACGCCTACCAGGACGGGTACGTCGCGTTGAACTACACGAATAACGATGACTTCAAGGTCATCACCATTTGCACGCCGCAACCGCAGCTCGTCGAGCCGGGTCGGATGGGAGCGGCAGGCCGTCTGGGGCTCGCCGGACCTCGTGGACCTGCCGGACCCCCCGGAGCCGCCGGCGTAAGCGGCGCTCCTGGGCCTCAGGGGCCTGTCGGGCCTCCCGGTCCTCCTGGACCTGCTGGAATATCGGGCCCTCCGGGATCCCGAGGGCTGCAGGGAAGGCCGGGGGCGACGCTCGATAGCGTCCACTTCCAGTTCCAGACGGCGCAGCTCCTGTCCGAGTGCCAAGGCAAGATTGCGCAGATTGTTGCCTGGGCGCAGCGCAATCCATCGGCTCAGATCGAGCTTCAGGGTTACCTGGACCAGCGGGAGGCCCTGAACAAGTACTCATGGGACGGGTCGGGCTACAGCGCGCGTAGCGATGCGCTGAGCGATCTACGCGCTCGTCTCGTTCGGGATGCACTGATCACAGCAGGGTTGGAGAAGACCCGGGTCAGGCTGGGCAATGGGGACAGAGGTCGGCTCCTGTGCTCAGAAGGGTCCGAGGCCTGCTGGCAGCAGAATCGGCGCGTCGAGATAGTGGTCGCCGCGCGGGCGGCCCGCTGAGCTTTTGAGACGCAGGGGGGCGGGGTGTGTCCCGCCCCCCTAAGGGGCAGAATAACAGCGCTGATCGCTCGTCTTCGCCTTCGCGACGCCCGCCCGGTGGTCTCCCCTCTCGATTCTCCTCGCAGGTTGACGTAGGCCGTGCAGAAGAGGCGATCGCAGATAGCGTCGGCATGGGTGGGCTCCCGGATCAGGTCGTGCCAGCCTTTGACCGGCACCTGGCTGGTGATGAGGGTCGAGGCCCGTTCGGCGAAGGCCTCGACGAGCCGGGACTTGCCGATGCCGGTGGGGCCGATCAGGAGCAGGTTGCGATGCTGGGCGATCCCGGGCTTAGGTGGTGAGGGAGTGGCCGAGGGCCTAGTCGAGGTCGCGCCGTGGGCTGTCCTGTTCGTGGCGGACAACGGCCGGCTGGGCAAGGGCACGCTCTGGGGCCGAACGTAGGGCCCGAGCGCGGCTCAGACTTTCGGCAGCACGTGGTGAGCCGGCCCTCTCTCCACGCGTGGGGTCTGGTTCACCGGGGCGGACAGCTCGACGATCCGCTTCTCGAGCCGTCGGACCTTACGCTTCAGCTCGATCTCCCGCGCGAAGCCGCTCACCGACGCGAAGAGGACGCCCACGAAGGCCGACAGCAGGAGCAGCAGGGACAGCGGCAGGCTCACGGTTCGCAAGTTGAGGAAGCTCACCGTCACAGGGTCCGGATTCTGGACGGCGAACGCCATTGCCGCGGCGCCGAGGAGCGCGATCAGAACGTATACGAAGACCATGGTGGCCTCCTGTGCCCGACACTCGGGGTCTACTGGCCCTCGCGTCGCTCATTTGCCCTGAAGGGCGCGAGGGCCCGGTCCGCGGGGCTCGGCACCTGGGGCGGGGGAACGGCGATGTACTTCCGCAGGGCGGACTTCGTGCGCGGGCCCATGATCCCGTCAATCGGACCAGGATCGTAGCCGGCGGCCACCAGAGCCTGCTGGACTTCTCGCACGTGACGGGTCCTGGCCCCGGCCCCTGACACGGCGGCCTTCGCGGCGGGCGGCGGTGACACCGGCTCGTCCGCCCACACCAGGCCCGTGAGCGCGGCCGTCATCACGATCGGGATGCCCACGAGGACTCCAAGGCGCGTCGAATGTATCCATCGCACAGCGTGATCCTCCTCAGCCCGTGTAGCCGCGCGAGTGCATGCAGGCTGCGTAGGCATTGCGGTAGCGCTCGTCGTGCTTCCCGTTCTCGTTCAAGCCATAGAGCGTCCCGCCGCCGGCGCCCACGAGGCCACCGATGACCGCACCCTTGCCGGCGCCGCTCCCGCCATCAATGACGGCGCCGCCCGCCGCGCCGACTGCGGCACCCGCGACCGCGCCGATCGCGCCAGCGATCACGGTATCTTTGGTCTTCTCACGCTGGCCGGCCTGGGCCGCCGCGGACTGGTTGCACGTGTCGATCGCCGATTGCGTCGGCACGCCCGCTGCCGTCGGTGCCGCCGGTGAGGTTGCCACGCGCGGCGCCGCGCGGCCCGGGCTGACGTCGACCACCTTCTTGTCGCTCTCCCTGCCGCTCCAGTTCGCCACGACGAGGCCCGTCACGAGCGCGGTCGCGATCACGAGAGCCATCCCGATGGCTGTCAGCTTCCACGGGTTCTTCCAGCTTTCATTTGTCATGTTTGCGATCCTCCGTGGTCTACGGTAACTGCTCCGGATCATGAGGGGCTAGTGGACCTTGGTCCAATAGTCACTCGCCCCATGAATCGGTTAGCATGATGGCAAGTCACTGAGCCAGGAGGCCCTGCAATGAGCAAATCGATGGCGTGTGCGTTTTTACGATGAGTCTCGCGTTCGTGATCGCGACGTTCGTGTTCGGACCCTAGACAGATGCTGCGCACGCACCGTAGCGCGGCCGTTCTCATCTTCCTCCTGGCTGCGGGTTGCGCCGGAGTCGGAGGCGCGCCGCCAGGCGAGCCCCAGCCGACACAGACGGGCGGGAGCCAGCCCGCGCCGCATCCGCTCGATGCGCAGCAGGCTGAGCGCATCCGCCGCATCATGGGCCCCCTCGTCGCCGCCATGGACCATCCGCGGCCCCTGAATCAGGTCAAGGTTGGGATCATGGACGATTCTCACGTCAATGCGGCCAGCGCCGGCGGGGGAGAGTTCTACGTCACGACTGGTCTCCTTCAGAAGGCCAGCGATGAGCATCTTCGAGGTGTGCTGGCCCATGAACTCGCCCACGACGATCTCGGACACGTGGCAAAGGCACAGGTGCTGGGCGCCGGCTTGGGCATCGGGATGATAATTCTCGACCAGATCTTCCCCGGCAGCGGTCGCATCACACCCATCGCCGGCGCCCTGGTCACAAGCAGCTATAGCCGCACAGAAGAGTATGCGGCCGACCGCCACGGGGTGGACATCCTCACGCGCGCCGGCTACTCCAAGAACGTGATGATCAACACGCTGACCTGGCTCGTGCTAACGGAGGGCGCCAGCAGCGGAGGCATCCTCGCGAGTCATCCGGGGACGCAGGAACGGATCGACGCGTTGAAAAAGCTCTAAGAGGAGGACCGATGAACACACACAGCCCCAAGACGTTCGTCCCGAAGCCCTATGCGGAGCGCTTCTTCGACCTGCATGGTCTCGACGGGATCTCCGACGCGCAGATAGCAGAGCACCTCGCCCTGTACGCGGGATACGTGAAGCAGGTCAACCTGCTCAATGACGACCTCGCGGCGCTGATCGGCCACGGGCAGGCGTCGGGCAAGAACCCAGAGTTCGCCGAGCTGACCCGTCGCCTGGGCTTCGAGTACAACGGAATGATTCTGCACGAGCACTACTTCTCCGGTCTCAGCCCGGCCGCCGAGCTGACACCGGCGAGCGGCTCCGGTCTGGCGGCCGCCCTCACCGAGTCCTTCGGCTCCGTCGAGCAGTGGCAGGCGGCCTTCCACGCGATTGGTGAGATGCGTGGCGTCGGCTGGGTCATCCTTTTTGAGGATCCGGCTACGCACTGGCTGACGAATCACTGGGTCACTCTCCATCACGAGGGCGTACCAGCGGGCTTCACACCTCTGCTGGTGATGGATGTGTGGGAGCACGCCTTCATGCGGGATTACAAAGCGACGGAACGAGGTAAATACATCGAGGCCTTCTTCCGGAACATTGACTGGCGGATGATCGAACGGCGACTTCAGGGGCCGAGCGCTCGCCGCCTCGCCAGCTGAGGCTGTCCGGGGTGCCGTGGCCGAGGTCCTTGGGCAATGCGGCGCGCATGTGACGGCCGTCGATTCCGCCGTCGCGGGCCTGCCCATCCTCAAGCGAGAAAGGCCGGGCGCTCTGGTCAGCAGCCTTTCATTCCCCGACAAGGACGGCTATTGGCTCATTCGAGAGGTGCGAAAGCTGCCGCCGGACCAGGGAGGCGACGTCTCGGCGGCGGCGTTCACGGGACTGATCACAGCAGAGGACCGGCTGGCCACCTTGCGAGCCGGTTTTCAATATCACGTCCCGAAGCCGGTGGCTCAGAGCCGGCTGGCCTGGGTCGTCGCGCTTCTGACTCTCATGAAGTCAGAGGCCGGTGAACATCGAGCGACGATGGCATTGTCGCCAGGACACTGACCACTACAATCACGGAGTTGGTCACGGAGCTACGATCCTCGCGCACCGATCTGGCGCGGATGGTCGAGGCGGCCCACCGCAACAAGTTGCCGCTTCTGGTCGTTCCGGCCCAAAGCGTGAAGGCTTGCGAGCACAGGGAGCCCGACCTGTGGGCGAGGCGTGCGACTGGGCGCGTACGTAACATAACGCCCGTTCTCGGAGCCGGCGGCCCTGGGTGCCAGTGTCAGAACGCGGCGTAGAATTCGCGGATCAGGTCGGCCTGAGATGGCATGAGCCTCCGGAGAGCCCTCTACAGTTGGCCGTATCGCTAATCCGGCGCAAGAGCGGCGTCCACCATCGCCTGCGCTTCATCCACGATGCGGGCCAGGTGCTCTTCGCCACGAAAGCTCTCCGCATAGATCTTGTAGATCTCTTCCGTGCCCGATGGCCGGGCGACGAACCAGCCGCTCTTCGCGATCACCTTCATTCCGCCGATCAGCGCGTCGTTGCCGGGCGCACGATCGAGGATGCTCACGATCCTCTCGCCGGCCAGCTCCGTGCAGCGCAGCTCCTTCGGCGAGAGCGCGGCGAGCCTCTTCCGCTGCGCCGCGGTGGCTGTCGCCTGGACACGCGCGGCCGCCGGGGCGCCGAACTCCTGCGTGAGATCGCTGTAGGTTTCCCCCGGATCGCGCTCCGCGCGCGCGGTGATCTCGGCCGCGAGCAAACCCGCGACGATGCCATCCTTGTCCGTGGTCCACGCTGTGCCGTCGCGACGGAGAAAGGACGCGCCCGCGCTCTCTTCGCCGCAGAAGCCAAGCGAGCCGTCGAAGAGACCGTCCGCGAACCACTTGAAGCCGACGGGCACTTCGTAGAGCGCCCGACCGAGCTTCGCGGTCACCTTGTCGACCATCCAGCTGCTGACGACGGTCTTTCCCACCCTTGCCTGCTCGCGCCACTGCGGCCGATGCTGAAAGAGGTACCGGATGGCCACCGCGAGATAGTGATCGGGAGAGAGCAGTCCCCCGGCCGGGGTGACGATCCCGAACCGGTCGTGATCGGTGTCGCAGGCGAAGGCGATGTCGAACCGCTCCTTCACGCCGATCAACCGCTGCATCGCATAGGAGGACGACGGGTCCATGCGGATACGACCATCCCAGTCGACGGGCATGAATCGAAAGGTCGGATCGACCTCCTCGCTGATGACGGTGAGATCGAGCCCGTAGCGCTCGGCGATCGCGCCCCAGTAGTGCACGCCGGCGCCGCCGAGCGGATCGACGCCGAGGTGGATGTTCGCGGCGCGGATCGTGTCCATGTCGATCACGTTGCCCAAGTCGCGTACGTAGGCGTCGCGATAATCGTGGCGGTGCGTCGTCGCGGCGCGGAGCGCCCGCTCGTACGGCACTCGCTTCACGCCCTTGAGCGCCCCACGCAGCAGATCGTTGGCCCTGGTCTGGATCCAATCGGTGACGCTGGTGTCAGCCGGTCCGCCATTGGGCGGGTTGTACTTGAACCCGCCATTGTCCGGCGGGTTGTGCGACGGGGTAATGACGATGCCGTCCGCGAGGCCCGTAGTGCGCGCGCGGTTGTACGTGAGGATCGCGTGCGACACCACGGGGGTCGGCGTGACTTCGTCGTGCGCCGCGAGCCTCACATTGACGCCGTTGGCCGCGAGCACTTCGAGCGCGGTGGCGCAGGCCGGCACGGACAGCGCGTGCGTGTCGATGCCGAGGAAAAGCGGTCCGTCAGTGCCCTGCCGCGCGCGGTACTCGCAGATGGCGTGACTGATGGCGAGCACGTGCCATTCGTTGAACGTTCTCTCGAGCGCAGAGCCACGATGCCCCGACGTGCCGAACGCCACAAGCTGCTCGGGCACCGACGGGTCCGGCGTATCGGTATAGTAGGCCGTGACCAGTCGCGGCACGTCGACGAGCATCGCCGCGGGCGCCGGCTTCCCCGCGAGCGGGCTGATCTTCACGCGCGAACCCCCAACCATCCGCCGTTGAATCCGGCGGCTCGCAGTCCCGCGGTGATGTACTGACAGCCGCGCATCAACCGCCAGATCAACCCCGACTCGTAGTTCTCGACCATGACGACGGTGGGGCCGGAGTGGAGGCCGAAGTGCCATGGCGACACCCAGCAATTCGCCGATCCGCCCGGATCGAGGAAGGTGGGATTGAACGTCGCCTTGAAGCCGTAGGGATGGGTGCCGTAGAGCTCATGTCGCTGGAAATCCGCGACCGTCGGCAGCACGATCTCCGGCGCGAAGGGAAGCGAAGCGACCACCGCCCACGGAGCGATCGTGCCGTCGTCGGGACCGTCGGGCACGCCGCGCGCCCGGTAGCCGAAGAACTGGCGCTCGACGCCATTGAGGACGCGGGTGATCTCCCCCGGCCCGTCGCTCGCGGTGAGCCCCCAGCAGAGTGCACTGTACTCCGCGAAGCCGCCGGGATTCATGATGCCGTACCGCTGTTGCACCACGGTCGCGCGCCGGCTGTTCTCGAAATAGTCGATCCCATGCGCCCGCATGAAGGCGTCCTGGATGCCGCGCAGGTCGAGCCAGAGGTGCGAGAGTTGGTGCGTGAAGAGCGGCGCCGCGTGCAGGTACGGCGTGTCGTAGATGGTGCGCCATTCATAGGTCGAGGCCCAGGCCTGGTAGCTCGCCGCGGGGAGCGGATGCGTGGGCGAGCCGAGGCCGAGCACGTATAACACCAGCGCCTCGTCATACCCCTCCCAGCGGTACGGAAGGAACCCGCTCTCCGGCTTCCAGCCGTGGGTCACCGTGAGTCCGCCATCCTGCGCCCACCGCCAATCGACGCGGGCGTACAATTCGTGCGCGAGCTCGCGGATCTCGCGCTCGACCGGCGCACCGCCGCCAAAGTACTCCGCCGCCGCGAGCATACCCGCGAGCAGGAGGGCGGAATCGACGGTCGAGAGCTCGCATTGCCATGCGCGCGCGCCGGTCTGCATGTCGAGAAAGTGGTAGTAGAAGCCCTTGTATCCTGTGGCGTCGGGCTCCGTCCCCTGCCTGCTCTGCCGGAAGAATCGCAGGGTCGTGAGCGTACGCTCGGCGGCTTCGGCGCGCGTGATGAGCCCGCGCTCCACGCCCACCGGATACGCGGTAAGCCCCAGCCCCACCGCGGCGATACTCGCCGGCCAGTCCTTGCACGTCTTGTCGACGACCAATCCGTTGGCGCGATTAGTCTCATACAGGAAGTAGCCGAAGGCATCGCGCCGGATCACATCCAGCATGCGCGATTCCGTGGCCCCGGCGTGCGCGGGGCTCACAGGTTCACGGACAGCGTCCCCGGCGGCGGATACGTGATCTTGGCCAAACGCCTTGGTCAGGCCCTGGCGACGGTCTTCCTCTCAAGCTCGACCTCCGCGCGCAGGCTCGCAATGTCCCGATGGATCGCGGCCACCGCCAGGATGTTGCGACCGCTTCGGTAGGTGATCGTGCAGTCGCGCGCGTCGAGCTGCCCATCGATCTCGGCGCTGTCCCACTTCTCCGCGTGGCCGACATACGAGAGGGAGAGATCGTACTGATCGGTCCAGAAGAAGGGCACGGCGTCGAAGCGCTCGCGCCTGCCCAGGATATTGCGCGCCGCGGTCTGCCCCTGACGCTCGGCCACCACCCAATGCTCCACGCGGATCCGCTCGCCGGTGCGCGCGTCCGGCCAGCGCGCGATGTCGCCGGCCGCGAAGATCCCCGGCACGCTCGTCTCGAGATACTCGTTCACCGTGACGCCGCGATCGATCGCGAGGCCGGCCTTCTCCGCGAGTGAGATGGCGGGGCGGACCCCGACGCCGACGACCACGAGATCTGCCCACAGCCGCTCCCCGCTCATCAGCGTGACCGTGCGCTCCTGGAAGGAGGCGGCCGTCGCACCGAGATGGAAGATCACGCCGTGCTTCTCGTGCAACGTGCGGAAGAACTTGCCGACCTCCGCTCCCAGGATGCTCTCCATGGGCACCTCTTCCGGTGCGACTACGTGCACCTCCACATCGTGCGCACGGAGCGCGGCCGCCACCTCGAGTCCGATGAAGCTCGCGCCGATCACGACGGCGCGCTCCGACGCCTTGGCTTTCGCGAGGAGCGCGCGGCTGTCCGCGAAGGTACGCAGATAGTGCACGTGGGGGAGATCGTGCCCCGGCACGTCGAGCCGCACCGGATCGGCGCCGGTGGCGAGCAGGAGCGTATCATAGGCAACGCGCTTGCCGCCCGAAAGCTCCACCCGGCGGGCCGCGGCGTCGATCGCGGCGGCGCGCGCGTTCAACTTGACGGTGATCTTGTGCTTCTCGTAGAACGCCCGCGACCGGAGGGGCACGGACTTCGGGAGCGCGGTGCCGGCGAGGTAGCCCTTGGACAGGCTGGGGCGGTCGCAGGGAAGAGAGGCATCGGCGCTCAGCATGGTGATGCGGCCGGTGTAGCCCTCGCGCCGGAGCATCTCCGCGGCAGCATGACCCGCGGCGCCGCCGCCCAGGATGACCACCGATCGCGGCGCGGCCCCGTTGGCAGGCGGTGAGGGCAGTCCGGCACGCGTGACCTTCTTCCCGACATACGCCCTCCCGTTGCGCTGCTCCACATGCCAGCACGCGACGGGCTTCAGCGCCGGCGCGCGGAGCGCTTCGCCGGTGCGCAGGCTGAAACAAGCGTGGTGCCACGGGCATCGGATCGTGCCACCCACGATGAGCCCGTCCGCGAGCGGGCCGCCGTAGTGCGTGCAGGAAGTACCGACGGCGAACAACTCGTCCCCCTGCCGCGCGAGCAGCACGGGTTCGCCCTGCGCGTGCCCGAGGAGTGAGGCGCCGTCCGCGACCGACCCGACCGCGACTCCCTTCGTGAAGTCAGGGCCGCCGAGTTTCTTCTTGGCTGCGCTCATCCATTCTCCTGTGCGCCGATGATACCTTCATCTGGCGGTCGTCATCTCGATTCGCCAGACGGGTCCCTTGAGGTACAGGGCGCCGTCGCAACGCACGAAGGCGGGGACGTCCTCGGTCAGGATCACGCATTCCTGATCGGCCGGCGCCTTTCCCAAGAGGGTGGCGAAGACGCGAAGGGTCGCGCCGAGCTTGGGTTTCAGCGCGTAGCGCGTTGCCTGCCAGGTGGAATCGCCAGCCACCAGTCGCTGGTTGCCCGCGGGAACCATCTCGAGCTGGATCAGCTTCGGCTTTGGCGTGAACGCCACGACGTGAACGGTCTCGCTCGCGGCCGACACGAGGTTCTTCAGGAGCATCGGCACCATGCCGTTATACACATCGGGGGGCAGCTCGATGCTCCCGTTAGACGCCTCTTCTTTGCCACCCCGCGTCGAATGCACCTTGTAGGTCCCCGTCTTCCGGTCGAGCACGGCCTCCAGCGTCTCCGGAAACGACGGCCCGCGCTGCACCAGCCGGTAGTTGAGCAGGGTGAAGACGCGCTGCTGCGAGAAGGTGATGGTCTCGTCGTGCAGCGAGCCGTCCTTGAAGCGAAGCACGAGCCGGCTCTCGACGCGGTCACTGTGAGCGGCCTGAAGGAAATCGCCATGTCCCAAGATCTCACCGCTCACAGACCGGACCAGCAGCAGGCCGTGTGCGGTTCCCTCTACCAGCCTCACCTCGATGGGCGCGGCCTCGAGAGGAGACCACGGCGCAAGAACGATGAGCATGGCGAGAACAGCGCGCCGATACGGCGTCATGCGTGAGACCCCCGACGCACCGCTTCCCACGGGCCGGGACTACAGCCGAGCAGATGTTGGACCAGGTCGTTCTTCACCTGCTTCGTGAGACCGAGTCTGAAGAACCCGTCGTCGAACGACCCAGCGGGAGGTTGCGGCGCGGGGATCGCGAGCTGGTAGAAGTGCAGGGCGGCCAGCTTGGCGGTGACCTTGTCGGGCGTGCCGCGCGTGTCCCACGAACCTGACCTGGCGGCCACGGGGAACCGCGCCGGATCCTTGAGCCGCGCGGCGAAGTAGACCCCCGAGCCATTCATCTCGGTCGCCGCGACGTACGCATTCCAGTAGGGCACCGAGCCAAACCCCGTCCACGTGTGCAGGTTGACGCCGGCCAGCTCGAATGCCGGCGGCATCAGAATCCCCGCCTGCTTGCCGTCGGGACGAAAGGCCTTGCCGTCCTTGTCGAGTTCGGCGTCGAAGCGACCCGGATCAAGACCTTGAGAATCTGCGGCATAAGAGTACCGGGAAAACGAGCTTCAAACATGGCCGCACTCCCTGGACGAGAGTCCTGCGCCGTAGGAACGGGCGCGTCCCCAACCCACGTGAAAGACGCTTCTTCGCTTTCTAGAGGTGACTGTAGTCCCGGCGGAGGCGGCGGCCTATTGGACCTAAGCCCCATGCCTGTCGAGCGAAACGGCCCGTGGACCCCCGTGGACCCCCGTGGACCCCCGTGGACCAAGGTCCAATAGGCACGCAAGATGACGACGACTAGAGTCCGTGCGTGATGGACATGTTCCTCTATCACACGATCCCCACTCAGGCCGATTCACCTCGTGAAGTCCCGCGGGCGCGGAACCGGTCATGAGGTGTCAGGAGGCTCACCATGGATGACATCAGAAAGCGGCTCGATCACAACCTGACGGCGGCTCTCTTTCGACTTTGCCAGCTCGGCGGGGCCGTAGCGGTTGAGGAGCTGCCCGGTGCGATCCGCGACAACTCCCGCCTCGCTGACGAGGTTGACGAGATCCAGGCCAGCGAGAACCGGGAGATCAGCTTCGCCACGCGCGAGAGGCTGGTGGAGCGCGTGAATCGTCTCTCGGCCGCCCTCGACCGGCTGAACGACGGTGAGTACGGCGTGTGCGTGGAGTGTGCCGAGCGGATTTCCCCGGCGCGGCTGCACGCGGTGCCCGAGGTGCAGACATGCGTCCGCTGCCAGGACGGCATCGAGCGGTTCGCGCGGCGTATGTGAGCGCGTAAGGAACATAACGCCTGTTCTCCGACCCGACGGCCCTGGGTGTCCGTGTCACAGCTCGGACAAACCGCGGCATCTCGCGCCGCAGCACCGGAGTACGGGGGCGACGGGCGGGCCCTCGCACCCGGGAGCCCGAGATGGGCGAGGATCCGCTGGATGACGACGGGGGCATCGATCGTGGTCATCAGCTGCATCCGCCCGGCGCAGCGCTTCGACGCCTTGCAGATCCCCTGGCCCGCGAAGCCGGCCTGACTAGCCGAGCACGACGCGAACGGAGTGGGTGGCGCCGTCATCGGTGAGCCGGAGCGGCCCGCCGCCGGAGGCCAGAGAGGCGCCGTCCACCTCCACGCTCGAGACGCCGCGCGAGACACCGCGCGGGTTCTCCACCGTGAGCTCGTAGCGCGCCGAGCGATACTGGAAGACGATCTCGAAGCGCGGCCAGCCACGCGGGATGCACGGGTCGAGGTGAAGGAACTCCCCCCGCACACGGAATCCGAGCAGCCATTCCAGGCCGGCCCGGTACATCCACCCCGCCGAACCCGTATACCAGGTCCAGCCGCCGCGTCCGACGTGGGCACGCTCGGCGTACACATCGGCGGCCACGACATACGGCTCGACCCTGTAGCGATCGGCCTTCGCGCGGGTGTTCGCATGGTTGATCGGGTTCAAGAGCGAGAAAAGCCCGTACGCCTTGTCTCCCTCGCCCAGCGTGGCGAAGGCGATCACGGACCAGAGAGCGGCATGGGTGTACTGGCCGCCGTTCTCGCGAATGCCCGGAGGATAGCTCTTGATGTAGCCGGGGTCGACGGCCGTGCGGTCGAATGGCGGAGCGAGGAGGACCATGAGTCCCTCGTCCCGCCGAATCAGATGCTCGTCGACCGCGGCCATTGCCCGCGCCGCGCGGGCAGGCTCCGCGGCGCCCGAGATCACTCCCCAGGACTGCGCGATCGAATCGATCCGGCATTCCTCGCTCTTCGTGGATCCGAGCGGGGTGCCGTCGTCGAAGTAGGCGCGGCGATACCAGTCGCCGTCCCACGCCTGCGCTTCCAGGGAGACCTTGAGCGCGCCCGCATGCTCTCGCCACGCGGCGGCACGCGCCTGGTCGCCACGGCCCTCGGCCACAGGCGCGAATTCGCGGAGCGTCGCATGGAGAAACCACCCGAGCCAGACGCTTTCCCCGCGCCCCTCCCGGCCGACTCGGTTCATACCGTCATTCCAGTCGCCCGTGCCGATCAAGGGAAGGCCGTGCGCGCCGACGGCGAGAGCCCGGTCGAGAGCGCGGGCGCAGTGCTCGAAGAGTGTCCCCTGCTCCGATGACACGCCGGGCTGAAAATACGACTCGTCCTGTCCCGTCGCGAGTGTCGGTCCCTCGAGGAAGGACACGACCTCGTCCAGCACCGCCGCGTCGCCCGTGGTGTCCAGATAGTGGAGGACGGCGTACGGCAGCCAGACCGCATCGTCGGAAATTCGCGTGCGGACGCCGCGACCGGAGGGAGGGTGCCACCAGTGCTGCACGTCGCCCTCCACGAACTGGCGGGCCGCCGCTCGAAGGAAGTGCTCGCGCGCGATTCCCGGCGTCGCCACCGACAGCGCCATCACGTCCTGGAGCTGGTCGCGGAATCCATAGGCTCCACCCGCCTGATAGAAGGCCGAGCGCGACCAGACCCGGCACGCGAGCGTCTGGTAGAGCAACCAGCGGTTGAGCAGCAGGTCCATGGACCGGTCCGGAGTCCTCACTTGGACCGCGCCAAGCACCTCGTCCCAGCGGGCCTCGACGGCCCGCAGGACCCTGTCGAGGTCGGCCGTCCGATAGCGCGCGATCAAGGCGCCCGCTTCCTCGCGAGTCGCGGCCTGGCCGAGGAAGAACACGACGTCGGCGTGCTCCCCCGCGCGAAGCTCGAGGATGGTCTGGAGCGCGCCGCACGGGTCGAGGCCGGGGCCGACCCGCCCGGAGAGGCGGCCCTCGCGGATGAGGGCCGCGGGCCGCTCGAGAACACCGTTCCGCCCCAGGAACTCCGTCCGGTCACCCGTCCACGCCGTCTGCGCCCCGCCGAGATCGGCAAACGCCACGCGGCCGGCAAAGTCACTGGCCCAGGTATTGCGCGCGATCATCGCCTTCGTATCCGGGTCGATCTCGGTCACCATGAACGGCGCGGAGGCGCTGCGAGACACGCCGAGAACCCACTCGACATAGGCGGTCACCGACAGCCGCCGCGTCCGGCCCGACGCGTTCCTCACCGTCAGGCGGGACACCTTGATCGGGTCCTCGAGCGGCACGAACTGCAGCAGCTCGAGCGAGATGCCGTGCGAGACGTAGTCGAAGCGGCTATAGCCCTGGCCGTGTCTCGCCGTGTAGGGCTGGCCGGCCTCGCGGATCGGCAGCGCCGTCGGACTCCACAATTCGCCGCTCTCCTCGTCCCGGACGTAGATTGCCTCACCCGGCGCGTCGTTGACCGGATCATTCGACCACGGTGTGAGCTGGTTTTCGCGGCTATTGGCCGACCACGTGTACCCGGAGCCCGACTCGGAGACCTGAAAGCCGAAGACCGGATTCGAGATCACAT
The DNA here is from genome assembly GCA_035936835.1 of Candidatus Methylomirabilota bacterium. Classification (NCBI taxonomy): domain Bacteria; phylum Methylomirabilota (SeqCode); species Candidatus Methylomirabilota bacterium. The sequence continues at coordinate 21,986 of DASYVT010000135.1, forward strand.
TGATCCAGGGCGCCGGCGTCGCCTGCTCGCCCTCCAAGATCGTCACGTACTCCCGGCCGTCCGCCGCAAAGCCTCCCAGGCCGTTGAAGAGCTCGAGCTCCGGCCGTGGCAACGGGAGGTCCGGCAGCGGCTTGGTCACGGGCGGCCGCCGCAGGGGAGCGATCGGCGGAGCGTCGGGTCGCTGCTCGCGCGTGATTTGCTCGGCCAATGTCCCACGCCGATTCGACAGCACCGCGCGGGCCACGGTGAGCAGGGCATCGTGCTGTGAAGGGGTGATGCGGTCCGATCGGAGGATATACACGCTGCCGTGCGGCGCGTGTCCGTCATGGGCAGCTGCCGATTGGCTCGTGCGGACCAGCGTCTCCAGCAAGGATTGCAAATCCTGCACGTACGACGGGGCCCGCTCGTTCAGGATCACCAGGTCGACCGCGAGCTGCTTCATCCGCCAGTACTCGTGGGCGCGGAGCAGCTGCCGCACGATGCCCACATCGTCGGGGTCGTCGATCTGCACCAGGACGATCGGGATATCCCCCGAGATCCCGTGCGGCCACAGCGCCGCGGGACCGCCCGTGTCACGCGTGAGCACGTCGGCGGAGGGCCGGAGCGTCCGGTCCAGGAAGAGCACGCGGCGGGCGAGGCTCTGGAAGAGGTGGGCCTCGTCGGGCCCGATGCTGAGATGGTGCAGCTGCACCTGGGCCTGGGTCCACGCCAGGGTGGCGGCACGGTCGAACGTGACCGCGTCGCGGTACTTCTCGGCGAGGCCAAGGGCCTCCACGCGCGACGGCGCGACCATGGTCGAGAACGACACCCGAACGGTGACGCCCGGGGGGATACGCACCCGCCGTCGCAGACTCACGATCGGATCCAGCACGGAGCCTACGGTGTTGGAGAGGGCCCGGCCCTCGATCAGCGAGAGGGGTATCCGGACCCCGCGGCCACGGCCGAGAAACCGGGCGCGGTCGGTTTCCCACTGGAGGTCGCCGACTGTCTCGCCCTCGACGGCCACCACGTGCGCCAGCCAGAGCCGCGGCTCGTCAGGCGATCTCGGCCGGCGCGTCGCGAGCACCACGTCCAGCTCGGGGAGGCACTCGGTCTGGACGAAGAGGTTCGAGAACGCCGGGTGGGCCGCATCGGCTGCCGGCGGCACCAGCACGACCTCGGCATACGATGTCAGCTCGATCTCCCGGGTTCGTGTGCCCAGGTTCATGACCGAAACGCGGCGCACCTCAGCGTCGTCTTCCGGAGAGACGAGCACGTCGAGCGTGGTGGTGATCGAGCCATCCTGCCTGGCGATCCTGGCCCGGTCCTCGGAGAACACCACCTCGTACCTGTCCGGCTCCCGTCCGGCGGGCTGGTAGCCGGCCGACCAGACCTGCCCACTGTGCGCATCGCGGAGGTAAACGTACGTGCCCCCCACGTCCCGCGTGACGTCCTCTCTCCAGCGGGTCACGGCGATGCCGCGCCAGCGACTGTAGCCTCCGCCCGCGGCCGTGACCATCACCGCGTAGCGCCCATTCGACAGGAGATGCGTGCGCGGGAGCGCTCCGTGGGGCGTGGTGAAGCGCCGAACGACCGGAGGGACGAACTCTCGCGCGTCGCCAACCGTCATCACGTCTTCCGCAGGCGGTCGGGCGACCGCGACGTCTCGCGGTGTCCGCTCCTGCAGCAAGAGGTCGGTCGCCTGGACGAGGGGCTCGGAGTGAAAGCGCGCGCGCATGATCCCGCCGTGAAGCACATTGTCGAGGGCGACGAGCGACATGCCTTGGTGGTGCGCCATGTACGCGCGGACAACGGCCACCTCGGCGTTCTCCGGAAGCCTAGACGGCGTGTAGTCGAGGGCTTCGTAGAAACCGTATATGCCGCTGCCGCCGGCTTCCGCGAGACGCTGGAAGTTTCGGACCGCGGCCCCTGGATCGATCATGGCCGCCAGCGCGGTCGCGTACGGGGCGACGACGACATCGTCGCTCAGCCCCCGCCGGAGCCCGAGGCCGGGCACGCCGAAGTTCGAGTACTGATAGGTCATCTCGAGGTCGCGCGCGTTATAGCCAGACTCCGAGACTCCCCACGGCACGCCGCGCTCCGCACCATACGAGATCTGGCGGCGGACCACAAGCTGGCACGTCTGATCAAGCAGGCTTCCCGCCGGCGCGCGCATGACGAGGGCGGGCATCAGGTACTCGAACATCGAGCCCGACCAGGACACGAGCACGGAATCCTGTTCCACCGGCGTCAAGGCGCGGCCCAGCCGGAACCAGTGCGAGACGGGGACATCGCCTTTCGCGATCACGACGAAGCTCGTGAGGCGGGCCTCCGAGGCGAGAAGGTCGTAGTAGCCAGAGTCCAGGCTGCCGTCAGGGACGCGGTAGCCGATCGAGAAGAGCTTGCGCACCGGATCGAAAAGGAAGCCGAACTCCATACCCCTGGCCACCGCTTCTACGCTCTGAGCAAGGTTCGTCAGACGCTGGATCAGAAGCTCGGACATCGGGCTCGTCCCATCGAGATCACGGGTATGGCTTTCGACGGTGGCGTGCAAGGCGAGAGCCCAGACGATCACCTCTTCCGAAGGCTCCTCCGATGGCGAGCTCCTGCGATCGTCCTCGACCAGGCCCCGCGCGAGGTCCGTCACGGCGCGGGCATGAGCCTTGAGCCCGGCGAGTCGCGCCGACCACTCGGCCGCCTCGGGCACCTCTTTGACGGCCGCCAAGACGGCATCCAGGGCTTCGTCCAGCCGGTGCCGGGTGACCGAACCCGTACGCCGGCCAGCGGCCAGGGCGCGCGCCGACTCACGGACGAGAAGCGCGACGTCCTCGATCCCGGCGAGAGCCGTCTGAGGCAGGAGCGGCCGCTCGATGATCTCCCGACAGGCCTGGCCGAGCGCGATGAGGTGGCCCGCGAGATTGCCGCTGTCGACCGACGACACGTACCGCGGATCGAGCGGACGGAGGTCCGTCGTGTCGTACCAGTTGAAGAAGTGACCGCGGAAACGCTCGAGGCGCTGCATCGTCTGGAGCGTGGCCTCCAGCCGATCGACGGCGTCGAGCGTGCCGATCCATCCGAAATCTCGAGCGGCCACGGTTGACAGGAGATAGAGGCCCAGGTTCGTGGACGAGGTCCGATGAGCCACGACCGGCTTTGGGTCTTCCTGGAAGTTATCGGGGGGCAACGAGTGATCTTCAGGCCCCACGAACGTGGTGAAGAACCGCCACGTCCGGCGCGCGATCAACCGGAGGGCGCGCGCGTCGGCCGCGGACAGGGGCGAGGTCCGGGCGGCGAGCCTAGGCGAGCTGACCCATCGCGCCACCGCAGGGGAGGCTATCCACAGCAGCAGGAAGGGCACGACAGCGGCCAGGACCTCGGGCCGCCGCCAGCCGACGATGGCCGCCGCGCACAGGGTGAGAGCAAGCCCCCCGCCCATGCGGCGATAGAAGCCCCAGAGATCGAGCCCGAGTCCGGACCTTGCCTGTGCCGCCGTGACCCACTCCAATAGATGGCGGTGCGTCACATACACGCGAACGAGCGTCCGCACGATCGCGTCGCTCATCAGCCAGGCCTGATGCGCCAGCATGGTGATCACGAACGCGGTCTGCGAGACGGCATGGAGGAGGTCTCGACCGACCGCGCGCAGGTGGCTGCGCTTGGAGATGCCGCGCCCCCGGGGAATCAGCCCGTTGAGGACCGGCAGGAGCGCCGGGACCGCGATGGTGGCGAGGACGAACAGAGTCCACATCGCGGGTGACGTGCCCCGCATGGCCCACGCGGCGACCAATGTGAGAAAAGCGGTCGGGGCCGACAAGGTGCGGCGCAGATTGTCCGCCATCTTCCAGCGCCCGATCAGCGGAATCCGCGCCCGGAGAATCCATGGCAGCAGCTGCCAGTCGCCACGCGCCCATCGATGCTGGCGGGCCGCGGCGACGCCGTAGTGCGAGGGCGCGCTCTCGAACAGCTCGACGTCGGTGACCAGTCCCGCGCGCGCGAACAGCCCCTCGAAGAGATCGTGGCTCAGCAGCGCGTTCTCCGGCACCCGTCCCGCCAGGGCCGACTCGAACGCGTCCACGTCGTAGATCCCCTTGCCCGTGTAGGAGCCCTCTCCGAAAAGGTCCTGGTAGACGTCGGACACGGTCGCCGCGTACGGGTCGATGCCGGACTGACCTGACGAGAGCTGCTGGAAGATGGAACCCTGGCGCCCCGGCAGGGGCGGCGTGACCCGGGGCTGCAGCACGCCGTACCCTTCGACGACGCGACCCGTCTTTGAATAAAGCCTCGGCCGATTGAGCGGATGCGCCATCGTACCGACCAGCCGGTTGACGGCGCCTCGCGGCAGACGTGTGTCCGCGTCGAGGGTGATGACGTAGCGGATGTCCCGCGGCGCCGCGGCGCCGGGGCTCGGAGCCGGCAGAAAGGAGGTATCGGTGGCCCCTCGAAGCAAGCGGTTCAGCTCGTGGAGCTTGCCCCGCTTGCGTTCCCACCCCATCCAGAGCCCCTCTCGCTCGTTCCAGAGCCGGCGGCGATGGAAGAGGAGGAATCGGTCGCCGCCATCCGCGGCCGTTCCATGGCGCTGGTTCAACCCCGCGATGCTCTCGCGCGCCGCCGCCAGAAGATCCTCGTCGCCCGACATGGTTTCCGTGGGCGCGTCCGTCCAATCGGAGAGGATGGCGAAGCGAAGGTCACCGTCCGAGTTCGCCAGGTAGTGCACTTCCAGCCGCTCCATTTGCTCGTCGATCTCGGGGCGGGAAGCCAGCAGTGTCGGAACGACGACCATGGTGCGCAGGGTCGGCCCGACGCCATCGCGAAGCTCGAACCGGGGCAGCGAGCCCGGCTTGACCACCGCTGCGACGAAGCGATTCACCAACGCGATCGCCAGATCCGAGGCCGGGACGGCGGCCAGCAGCCCGAGCACGACGAGAGCCGCCGGTCCCACCCCGGATGCCCAGGCGGCCATGAGGGGCAGCGCGAGAAGGCCCAGGGTGAGGAGGGCATTCGTACCGACGTACCCGAAGGTTGCCGCCGCGATATATGCGCGAAGCAGCCGTCGCGGCATGGAGGTCCGGAAGCCGAGGGTCGCTTCCAGTGCCAGGCGCCCGGCCCCGACGAGATAGAACCCGGGATCATTCCGGCGGCCGTCGCGCACCTCGCTTCGCGCCGCCTGAACGATCGCCTCACGGGCGACGTCGAACTCGGCGCGGCTCGAGCCTCTTGCGAGCTCCTCGATCGCGTGCCGGTAGCTGTCGCGCGTCGCGAAGTCCATCGCGGCATAGTTGACGTCCGCCTGGAGCACGCGGTCGACCATGCTGACGCTCTCGAAGAACTCCGTCCAGTCGAGCGCGGACATCAGGCCCATGCTCATGATCACGTTCCGGACGGTGACGTTCATCGCGGCCTGCCGCTGGTGCTCGACGCGGACGATCTCGTCGGATGTCGTCCCCTGGGCCGCCAGGCGCCGATCCAGCCATACGAGGGCGGGTGTCACCGCCGGATCCTGGTCGCGGAGTCGCTGGACGAGCTGCACGGCGAAGGCGGTCTTCAGCGGCGCCTCCTCGAGCTTCCGGAGCGTCCGTGTCGCCGGCCCCGTCTCGTCGCCGCGGAGGCCAAGGAGATCGTCCGCCAGGGCGTCGGCGTCCTCGCGTGCCGCGCGCCCGCGCAGGATACTCTCCGCGAGGCGCCGGAGATTTTCCACCAGCACGACCCGCAGGGTGATCGCGACCGCCCAGAGCTCGCCGATGGTCAGCGGCTGGACGCGCTGGTAGGCGAGCACGAATCGGCGGAGAAGGTCCGGATCGAAGCGGCTATCCGTGTGCGCGACGAAGGCCCAGGCGATGCCGTAGACGCGCGGATAGCCGGCGAAAGGCCCGCCGGCCAGCTTGGGCAGCTCGCGATAGAAGCCCGCCGGCAGGTCGTCGCGGATCTCGCGCAGCTGCTCGTCCACGATATGAAAGTTGTCGACGAGCCATTCCGCCGCCGGCACGATCGAGCGTTCTTCGCGGATCGCCTTGGCGACCGCGCGATACGTCTCGCGCAACACGCGCCCGTTGTCCTGGACGCGCGGGAGCAGTGGACGTCCCCTGACGAATCCGCTGAGGACGGGCTGGGCGGCCGCCAGGCTCTCGGCGTGCTGCTCGAAGCGCTCGACACCGAAGAGCTCCGCCCGGATCGGCTCTTCGAGCGTCTCGGGGGTCAGCTCCATCGACCGATGAGCGGCTGCCATGGATCTCCCTGTCGTGCCCTGAGCGTGAGCCGCGAGAAACGGTGGCGGCGCCGAAGGAAGACCGTGAACTGCCCGAGAATTCGAGAGGGTGGCGGGGGCGCCCGGCCCCGCACAGCGCGTCTTCGAGAGGGCAACAGTGTACAGGAAGCCTCTGCCCCGCGCGGCTCGAAACTAAGAGCACCGCCGGGATGCAGATGTGTCCTGATCCTTGTGTCTGGCCCGGCCGTCGGTTCGTCGCGGGCCTCCCTCCTCACCAGACCTCAACTCTGCTTCACTCGTCCGCGATCCAGAAACTGCCATTCCCTGCGGGAGTCTTGTCTGGAGGCTCACCATGGCGCACACACTCTTCATCGGAGGCTTGGCCAATTCCACGTCGAACGAACGCCTGCGCGAGCTGTTCGCGGCGGCCGGGGGCGTCGAATCGGCCGCAGTCGTGATGGATCGTGACACCAGGCGCGTAGCCCGTTCTGCTGCATGGCAGCGAGATGCGCGCCGCGGACCATGAGCTCGATGACTGGCGCACCAGCGCCTGGGACGACAGCACCGAGGGCACAGGCCGGCCGCGCTTTGACATGGGCGACGACGACCCCCTCTAGCTTCGCCTTTCCGGCTCCGCGCTGATCGGCCGTTCTTGGAGGCTTCCGGTCTCAACGACGTCAGAATTTAGAATAAATTTATGAGACCTTCTTGATTGTCCGAAAGACATTTGTGGGAAGATGAGTTGGTTCGCCGCGGCGCGCACAGGTATCGCGGCTGGAAAGGAAGGAGCCAAGGATGGAAAGCTCGATACCGCAGGTGTTCTTGACCCAACACGCTCACGTCCACGCCGCCACGACGCCGGGGGCGCCGAGCAGACAGGATTCCATCCTGGCGGGACTTACTGACGCCCAGTTGCGCCAGTGTCTCGAGCACCACAATTCCATTGTGTGGCTACTGTGGCACATCGCCCGGGTTGAGGACTTGACGATCAACACCGGCGTGCGCGGTGTACCGGAGGTGATCGACCGTGGGAACTGGCAGGCACGGCTCGGGGTGACACGGCGGGATATAGGTACCGGCATGAGCGCCGAAGAGGTTGCCCAATTCAGCGCCCAAGTCGACGTGGCGGCCGTGCGTGCGTATCGGGCCGCCGTGGCGCAAGAAACACGGTCTGGCTTAACCGCGAGCGACTTTGACGACCTTGACAAACCGGTGGCTGGAGCGGGTCAGCGGGCTCTCGCCTCCGGCCACCTGGGCCCGGGAGCCGAATACGTCGCCGAACTTATGACGACACGACCGCGGTGGTTCCTGCTCTGCGTTGAGGCGATTGGCCACAGCTATGAACACTTGGGTGAAGCGGATCACGTGGCTCGGCTACTCGGTCGCCCCGGGAATTGACGGTGTTGCCCAGCACCCATGGTGCTGGGCGTAAGCTGGCGGAGGGCCGGAAATCTCGAGCACCCGCACCCTCGAGTCTGGCCAAGGCCAGTGTTCTCAGTCCACGCCCAGCGCCCGCACGAATGACCCTCGTTACACGACGTTGCTTGATGGTGTACGTAATGTTCGAGAACTGTGAGAAGGCAGGTCCCGACGGAAGACCCTCGGGCGCGGCGGGCCATGACTGAGAACGGGCATTATGTTATCTACGCCCTCTGTCCCCCTGCGGTATTGGACCAGGGTCCAATGACGCGCGGCGCTACTTCGCTTTCGTGGTCGCCTTGATGCTCTCCAGGTGCTCGTAGACGTGGTCGATCAGGATCTCCTGGATCGCCTGCGCGGCCGTCACAGGCGGCGTCCCGACCAGGAGTGTTCCGCTCCGGTCGAGCTCGGCATCGCTGAGCCCGCGCACCATGGCGACCGCCTGTGCGCCGTTTGTCTGCAGGAGTGCGAGCGTCGCGGCCTTCGTGACGTTGGCGTGCTCCCTGGCGTGCCTCGCATTGCCCTCGTCGATCATTTCCATCGTGAGAGGCGGCACGGGCTGGCCCTTGGCGATCATCTGGACGAACCCGGCCTCCTCCGCATGCGACTCGGCGACGTGATGGGCGACCACGCCGACAGACCACTGCTCGGCTGACGCCACCGTCTTCCACTCGGCATCGCTCAGCCGCTCGACTGCCGCGTTGATCTCGCGACAGGACTGATCGAGCTTGCTGGCCAGCTGTTCGGCTCGTGCTCCCATGGCTGCCTCCTGTGTCTGGTGAACGCCAACGCCCGGTTAATTTCCGACGCGACCGGCCCAGAACGCCATCCCGAGCTCCTCGAAGATCCGCTGCGCCGCCGCGAGCTGCTGCGCGGCCGTCGCCTTCTCACCGAGACGCGCCGCGATCCTTCCGAGAGCGGCGTGGCAGTGGCCGATCTCGGGGGGCACTCCGATCTCGACCGCCACCGCGAGGGCCTCCTCGGCGCGCTGCCGGGCCACGGCCTCCTCGCCCTCACCGACCAGAACCTCTGCCTCCAGCCGCAGGAGCGGGGCGCGATAGCCGCGCGCGTCGCGCGCGGCGACCTCCGCCAGGCCCCGCACGATATGCTGCCGCGCCTCGGCGGGCCGACCGGCGGCGAGATACGCGGCCGCCGTCACCGTCCCGTAGCGCGTCCACTGCAGCAGTGCGCCCGCCGGCCGTTCGAGTCCTCGCGCGAGGCATTCGAGGCCGCGGGCGTGATTGCCGGTGAGGAGTGCGGCCCAGGCGAGATAAACCGCGTTGGCGCAGATGCCATGGACGAGGTCGTGCTCCTGGGCGATCGCGAGGCCGCGCTCGAGGACCGGGATCGCGTTCTCCACGTCGCCCCGCATGATGTGCACGTAACCCAGGAAGGCATTCGCGATCGAGAGACTGGAGACGTGATGGATTTCCATGGCCATCCGGAGGGCCTCGGTGGCTGACGCGAGCGCGGTGTCGAAGCGTCCGAGCGCGGCGTGCGCCTCCGACCGCCACCCGCAAAGGCTCACGTAGATCGGGTAGACGAGACCCGGCTCCCTGGCGCCCTCCACGGCGGTCGCGAAGAGCGCGATGCCGACATCGAACTCCTCGACCGCCTCCTCGACGCGCCCGAGGTCCCGACAGGCCACCGCCTCGATGAACCGCGCGTAGCTCCGGGTCCTGAGATCCGACGCGTCGGCACAGGTGGCCGCCTCCCGGGCGCGATCGATGGCCGACTGCAGCGTGCCGGGAATGTTCCCCGTGAAGGCGATCGCTTGCGCCTGGCGGACCTGCACGCGGGCGAGCCGTGGACCGTCCCCCAAGGCGCGCGCGAGGGCTTCCACCTTGGTGCCGAGCTCGCCGAGCCCGTCAAGTCGGCTCGCCGAGATCCGGGTGGACCACAGATCGAGATAGGCGTCGAGCTCGAGGCCACGGTCCGCCGCCTCGCCCAGATGATGGAGCGCGTCGAGACTCGCCTCGTAGAACGTCATCGCCGTCACGTACCGCGCTTCCGCCTGCGCCGTGGCCCCTGCCCGGTAGAGATAGGACGCCGCGGGCGCCCACATCTCGCCCCGCACCGCGTGATGGGCCAGCACCTCGACCTTCTCCGGGGCGTGGTCCGCGACGCGCTGCTCGAGGACGCCGAGGACGCTCGCGTGGAGCCGGCGCCGGCGCTCGCGCAGGACGCCCTGGTACCCCACCTCCAGGGTGAGGGCATGCGCGAACGTGTACTCGAGCTCCGGGAAGAGGTTCGTCTCGAAGAGGAACTCGGCGGCCTGGAGCTGGGCCAGCCCGCGCCGGAGCTCGAGAGCGGGCGTCTCCGCGATGGCCTCGAGAAGGGCGACCGGCACGGTCTTGCCGATGACGGCTGCTGACTGGAGCAGGTGCTTGACCGCGGGCGGAAGCCGGTCGATGCGGGCCGCGAGCACCGCCTGGACGGTGGCGGGGACCTGGATCGTCTCGACCGGCCTGGCGAGTGTGAAGGCGCCCCGGTCCCCGACGATCACGTGCGTCTCGACGAGCGTACGCACGCTCTCCTCGAGGAAGAAGGGATTGCCCTCCGTGCGGTCGATGAGCAAGCGCTTCAGCGCATCGAGCGGGCGAGCCGCGCCGATGAGGGCGTCGAGCAGCGCCGCCGCGCCTTCACCCGTGAGGGGGTCGATCCGGAGCTGCGTGTAATAGCTCTTGCCGCCCCAGCCGTGCTGGTACTCGGGCCGGTAGTTGACGAGCAGGAGGACACGGGCGGTGGGCAGGCTCTCCACCAGACTCTCGAGCAGCGCCTGCGTCTCGTCGTCGATCCAGTGCAGATCCTCGAAGAGGAGCAGGACGGGCTGGACCTGGCTCTCGCGAAGGATGAGGTGCTTGCCGGCGTCGAGGGTCCGCTGCCGGCGCTCGGCGGCCCCGAGCGACTCCCACTGACCGTCGGCGACGGGCACACCGAACAGCGACAGGAACGCGGGCAGCGCGCCACGGAGCTGCTCGTCGAGGGTGAACAGCTTGCCTGTGATCTTTTCCCGGATGGCGCGGGGCTCGTCGCGGTCCTCGACCTTGAAGTACGCGCGGAGCAGATCGATGACCGGAAGATAGGCGGTCGCCTTGCCGTAGGAGACGGAGGCGGATTCCAGGATGAGCCACCCCTCCGTGCGATGCGAGCGGGTGAACTCCCAGTACAGACGCGACTTCCCCACGCCGGGCTCCCCCACCACGGCCACGACCTGCCCGTGCCCGGATCTGGCGCGCCCGAGCGCCCGGTCGAGCTGCTCGAGCTCCGGGTCGCGCCCGACGAAGCGCGTAAGGCCGCGCGCCGCCGCCGCGTGCAGACGAGACCGGATCGGCGAGGCGCCCGTCACCTCGTACACCTCGAGGGGCACCTCCAGGCCCTTGACCGACCGCGGCCCGAGTGACCGGGTGAGGACGTAGCCCTCGACCAGCCTCAGCGTCTCCGACGGCACGAGGATCGATCCCGGCATGGCCATCTGCTCCATGCGGGCGGCGAGGTGGGTGGTCTGCCCGACAGCCGTGTAGTCCATGTGGAGGTCGTTCCCGATGGAGCGCACCACCACCTCGCCCGAGTTGAGGCCGACACGGATGTGGATCGGGAGCCCGCGGTCGCGGTGCAGCTCCTCGGCGTACGCCTTCACCGTTTCCTGCATCCGGAGCGCCGCGTAACACGCGCGCACGGCATGGTCCTCGTGAGCGAGAGGCGCGCCGAAGAGCGCCATGATGCCATCACCCATCACCTGGTTCACCGTGCCCTCGTAGCGGTGCACCGCTTCCATCATCCGCTCGAGCACCGGGTCCAGGAGCTTGCGGGCGTCCTCGGGATCGCCGTCGGCCAGGAGCTCCATTGAGCCCTTGAGGTCGGCGAACAAGACGGTGACCTGCTTCCGCTCACCCTCGAGGGCGGCCTTCGAGCTGATGATCTTCTCGGCGAGGTGTTTCGGGGTGTACGCGGTTGGCGAGGTGAACCGAGGCTGACCGGCCGCGGCGACCGGCCGGCCACACTCGGCGCAGAACTTGGCGGCCGGCGAGATCTCGGTGCCGCAGCCGGCGCACCGGGTGGCGAGCGCGCTCCCGCATTCCTCGCAGAACTTCGCGTTGGGCGGGCTGTCGTGCTGACATCGGGAGCACTTCATCCGCGCTGCGCCTCCCTCAGGCTGACCGGACACCCGAAACGTGCCTTAGGCTAGCATCGCGGTGAAGCCCTTGACAAGCTGGCACGACGAGCAGAAAGTCATGCAACCCAGACCGATTCAGATAAGGGAGGTATCCCCATGGCCGATCCCATTGCAACGCAGGGTGTCCACCACCTCCGGCTCACGGTCAGCAACGTCGACCGGACCGTCACGTTTTTCACCGAGGTCCTGGGCTTCAAGAAGCTCATGGATCTTACTCCGGGAGCCTACCTGAGCAACGGCCGGATGGGGCTGGGCATCGGTCCTCACCCCGAACCCGCCCGCGCCATCAAGGGCGACCGCTTCGACGAAAACCGGATCGGCCTCGATCACCTGAGCTTCGGGGTGGCGAGCCGGGCCGACCTCGAGCACGCCGTGCGCGTGCTCGATCAGCGGGGCGTGGCCCACTCAGAGATCCGGGATCTCGGGCCGGCCTTCGGGATCTACGTCCTCATCTTCCGCGACCCTGACAATATCCAGCTCGAGCTCAGCGCTCCGCACGCCGCCTGAGCTTCGCCCAGCGCGCCAAGGCCGCTGCAATTGCGTCCAGCTGCCAGCGCAGGGAGTCCTCTCGCCTAGGCGGCACTGCTCTCCAAGACAGAGGCCGATGCCCTTGAGATCCCGCCCGTGCAGCGCGTTGAGGGCGGCGTCGCAGGACATCGTCAGGCTGTCCTCGCGTAGTTGGCGACGGCGCGCTCGCCGGCCCCGTCGCCACCCCAGACCGCGCCCAGCGCCTTGCCCGAGAGCCGCTACGGCGGCACGTGCCCGCCGACCGACAAAATGCCGATCATGGGGACAAGATCAAGATGCCGATCATGTGAACTCGCCCAGGAAGTACCGGCGCGGATCGAATAGACGGATCAGCCCCAGCTCGTCCGACGTCGGCGGCTCGAAGCGCCTGAGCCCGGGCGCCACGGCGAGATCCCAGCCACAGGCCGCGCGCGCCGCCTCGACCGCCTGCGCCTCGGGGCGGTTGCCGAAGACGCCGGTGAGCCTGAGCGCGCCGTCCTCGTGCACTTTCTCGTAGACGCCGAGATCGGAGACGACCGTGCGCACCGTGCGGCCGGGCGCCGTGATGTACGGCACCTTGTCCACGAAGCGCTGCGACGACTGCGGCAGGGACACGACCACCTCCCTCGCCGAGGAAGTGATGTCGTTGGCGCCGCCCGAGCCGGTGACGTACGTCTTCCCAGGGATGATGGTCGAGTTGATGTTGCCGTACTTGTCGATCTGGCCGGCGGCGAGCGAGCCGAGACACGCGTTGTGGCGCCCGCCCATGAAGATGCCCATGACGTGGAGGATGTCCGTCAGCATCTTGCACGTGGGAAAATTGCGGAAGGAGAAGACGAAGGGTTCGGCGGGGCGCGGCAGGTAGCCAACCATGCCCGTCTCGGCCATGATCTCGACGTCCACGCCCGACTGCTTGAGCTCATAGGCGGCGAGCCACGCGGCAAGGTTGGAGTTGCCGACACCGGCGAGGAAGCTCTTGTAGCCGTGCGCGCGCACCTTTTCGCCGAGCAGCCGGGCCGCCGTCACCACCATCCACTCGGCCGGCGAGGCCGGCGCGCCCGGCGCCGGCAGCGTCGAGGACAGCGACTCGAGCTCGGAGACCCACGCGTCGGCATGCGCCCGCCCCTTGGTCCCCATGATCCGGGCATAGCCGAGCTTGGCGAGATAGGCCTGCTGGTCCGGCACCTCGAGGATCCACTCCTTGATCCACGCGTCCGCGGTCTCGGGCTTCCGGAAGGCGCGGCGGCACTCGAGGATCCACTCGAGGTCCTCGGCATAGCCCTCGAGCTCGGGCACGCCCATAGCATACATGCCGCCCGGATGGCAGCCCTGCGGCGCCTCGACCACGGCCCGAACGTACTGAGCCGGCAGCTTGACCAGATTCGAATGGCGCCGGATGAAATCCGTCGAGACGATGCGCTCGACCGTGACGATGGCACCGCGTCCGGCGGCCATGGCGCCGTAGAGGTTCTCGTTGAGCGGCGCCGCCGTGAGCACATTGCCCGCGCGATCAGCCACCCATCCATGAACGAGCGCCACGTCGGGCACCAGCGCCCGGACATAGCCCACGCGCCCTTCGCCGCCGAACGGGTCGGCGGCGGCGATGAAGTCGCCGGCGCGCGCGTTGTCCTCCTCCATGGAGGAGCCGAGCAGCGACTTCGTCGTGAGGAATGGCACACCCATGGCGCCGGCAAGAAGCCGGAGCGGCAGGGTCAGCATGGACCAGTTCTGGACCTCGAGCCGCCCCTCGAGCACCGCCCGCGAGATCAGGGCCTGCGGTGTCGGGAAGGGATAGCCCTCGCCCATGAACGTCGTGATGACGCGGCGGACGAGGCCGCCGTGGATGAGAGCGGTCCATGGAGACCCGATGCCGATGGCCGCCAGCGTGAAGTCCGGGCGCTTGCCCCACCACTGGCGCGTGATCTCTCTGACCAGGACATTGGCGCGGCCGTGGGCGGCGCCGAAATAGAGCGTGTCGCCGGCCTTGACGTGGCGACGCACGGCTTCTTCGAGGGTCGCGGTCTTGTCCGGTCCCTCGTGAAGCGGCAGCTCGAGGCGCCGCCTGATCACGTCGTGGTAGGCGGCGTCCATCGTGCTACTCGAGGCTCTCGGCGAGGATCTCGGCGATGTCCCGGGTCTTGATCTTGTCGGCAACCTCCTTGCCCTTCACCCCGTCCTCGAACATGGTCAGGCAGAAGGGGCATGCCGACGCCAGGATGTCGGGATTCACCTCCATGGCCTGCTCCACGCGCACCTGGCTCACGCGGCGGCCCTCGTTCTCCTCGAGCCAGACGCGGCCGCCCCCGCCGCCGCAGCAGAACCCCTTTTCCCGGTGGAGGTGCATCTCGATCAGCTCGCTCCTGCAGATGGAGCGGAGCACGCGCCGTGGCTCGTCGTACACGTCGTTGTAGCGGCCCAGGTAGCACGGGTCGTGATAGCTGATCCGTTCATCCCGCTCGCGCGAGACGCGGAGCCGGCCCGATTGAATCAGCTCGTCCAGCAGCTGGCTGTGGTGGATGACCTTGAAGTGGCCATCGAAGTTCGGGTACTCGCTCCGGATGGTGTTGAAGCAGTGGGGGCACGCGGTGATGATCTTCTGGAACCGGTAGCGCTTCAGGGTCTCGATGTTCCCTTGGGCCAGGGTCTGGAACAGGTACTCGTGCCCCAGGCGACGGGCCGGCTCGCCCGTGCACTTCTCCTCGTTGCCCAGGATGGCGAAATCCACTCCGGCGGATTGCAGGAGCTTCACGAACGCCCGCGCGACCTTCTTGTTGCGCTCGTCGAAAGACCCGTAGCAGCCGACCCAGTAGAGGTACTCGGCTTGGCTCACGTCGCTCATGACCTTGACGCCCAGGTCCTTCGCCCAGTCGGCCCGCGTCTGCCACGACATCTGCCACGGGTTCCCGTTGGTCTCGAGGTTGCGGAACGTGGGCTGCAGCTCCGCCGGAAACCTCGACTCGGTCAGCACAAGCCACCGGCGCATGTCCACGATCTTCGGCACGTGCTCGATGAACACGGGGCACGCGTCCACGCACCAGCGGCAGGTCGTGCAGGCCCAGAGGACGTTGTCCTTGATGACTCCGCCCACCATGGGCACCTCATGGGCCGTCTCGTGCCCGCCGTTTTCGGCCTTGGCGAGCAGCCCTGGGGCGAGCAGCCTCTGGCCGCCTTCCAGGAGGTGTTCCCGGAGGTTGAGGATGAGCCACTTCGGGTCCAGCTCCTTGCCGCTGACGTTGGCAGGACAGCCGGACGTGCACCGCCCGCACTCCGTGCAGTTGTAGAGGTCGAAGAGATCCTTCCAGGTGAACTCCGTCACTGCGCCGACTCCGAAGCTCTCGGCGTTTTCCAGGTCCGCGGTCGGGAACTGGCCCTTCGGGGTCTGCGGCCCGAAGAACACGTTGAGCGGGGCGGCCATGATGTGCAGGTGCTTCGAGTACGGCAGGTACACCAGGAAGCCCAGGAGGAGCACGGCATGGAGCCACCAAGACATGTGGAAGAGCGCCTGCACCGCCCCGTGGGGGAGCCCTGCCGAGACGAGCGCCAACGCCCGGCCGGCGAACTGCCAGCGATCGCTCGGGGCCGGGGCCAGGAGGATCCGGCCGGCATCGGCAGCCAGGTCCGTCACCATGAGACCGAAGATGAGGAGCAGGATCAACAGCGCCTCGGTGGACATCGTCAGGCGGCGCGGCTTGGTCACGAGCCGGCGGAACATCGCATACGCGATGGCCGCGATGACCCCCAGGCTGAAGGCGTCTTGAAGGATCAGGTAGGCCGGGGTGTTCGAAAGGAGCGGGAGGTAGAACGCCTCTGTCACGCCCTTGCCGAAGAACTCGAGCGTGCCGAGGGTCAGGATGCAGAAGCCCCAGAAGATCGTGGCATGCATGAGCCCGGGCCAGAAGTCCCCCCGCAGGAGCCTCGCCTGGCCCAGGACGTTCACGATGACGGAGCCGAGGCGCGCGGGCACGTGGTCGCACCGGGCGGCCGGCTTCCCGGTCAGCATGAGGCGGGTGAGGAAGGTCGCCCGGCGCGCGAAGAGGGCGACGGCAACCACGATCAGCGCGTAGAAAAACACCGCGCCGGGGATGACCCCATACCACTGGTGAGAGGGCGACATCTAGCGAAACCTCCGTTCGGGTAGCAAAACCTCCGCTCGGGTAGCGAAACCTCCGTTCGAGGCGACGGTTGGGCATCATAGTGCGTTGGGGCCCAGGATGTGTCAAGGCTGGTGCAGCAGCCGCGCCAGGATGCGCTCCACGCCGGAGTAGGCGTCCAGCGTACCGCCCGCAACGGCGTCGACGACCGCGATCAGCTCCGGGTCCCGCTCGACCTGAGCCATCACGCGCCCCGCGAATTCCTCGACCAGGAGCGTGCGAAGCTCCGCCCTCCGCCGCGCCTGGCGCCGCTTCTCGAGCGCGCCCGCCTCCTCGAGGACCCGGCGGTGGCGCTTCACCTCCGCCAGCAGCTCGGCGACGCCCACGTCGTTGGTCGCCTGGGCGGCCAGCACGGGGATCTCCCAGTCGATGTCCTTGGCGGCCACGCTGCTCGAGTAGTGGAGGTGGACCGAGAAGCGCAGCTCGCCCATGAGCGCATGCGCTCCGTCGCGATCGGCCTTGTTCACCACGAAGATATCCGCGACCTCCATGAGCCCGGCCTTCATCGCCTGGATGGAGTCGCCGGATTCGGGCACGAGCGTCACAACCGTGGTGTCCGCCTGCCTGATGATGTCGAGCTCCGTCTGCCCGACGCCGACCGTCTCGATGAGGATCCACGGAAAGCCGAAGGCGTCCATGAGCTTGATGACGTCTCCCGTCGCGGCGGCGAGGCCTCCGAGACTGCCGCGGGTGGCCATGCTGCGGATGAAGACGTCGGGATCGAGGGTGTGCGCCTGCATGCGGATGCGGTCGCCGAGGACGGCGCCGCCCGTGAAGGGGCTCGACGGGTCGACGGCAATGACGCCGATGCTGGCGCCTTCCGCGCGGAGCCTGGCCGTGAGCCGGTCAACGAGCGTGGACTTGCCCGCGCCCGGAGGCCCGGTGACACCCAGCAGGTGCGCGCGGCCCAGGCGCGGCTGGACGGAGCGCATGATCTCGGCCACGCCGGGCATGCGGTTCTCGACGCGGGTGATGAGGCGGGCCAGCGCGAGACGGTCGCCCGCCAACATACGCTCGACGAGCTTCTGCTGAGGAGCGGGCTCGGGGGGAAGCACCCGGCGATTCTAGCAGATTTGGGGCGGCGCCCCAGAGACGCGGCAAGCCTCTCCGGGGCGCCGCTACGGCTACTGCTTGACGAAGGTCAGGTCGGTCTCGAGCTGGATCTCGTTCGACAGCTTGAGGAACATCAACTGCGGGATGGTGATGCCGTGGTTGCTGAAGGTCGTGCCGAATCGGACGCGCGCCTTGACATTGTCGCTGGTGAAGCCGAACCGCTTCTGAGCCTCGACCTGCGCGGGCGTGAGCCTGATATAGGTCACGCGGGCATCGGCCACGGTCTCGAAGGGCTTCTGCTTGATCGTGAGAATGCCCCGGACCTTGGCCAGAATCTCCTTGCCCGGCTCGAGCGGCCCCTCGATGTCGATGCTCTTGATCTCGAAGACGGCGAACCTGTTCGCCTCATTGGCCGTGTCGAGGTACTGCGGCTGCTGCATGTCCGCATCACGCTTGGCCAGACCGCTGGTGAGCGTGGTCAGGTCCACCTTGATCACGCCCGTGCCGCCTGCGGGCTTGAGCGGATCCACGGTGAGGGTGCCCGTCACCGCGGGCCCCGCCGTAGTACCCACGATCGTCTCGAGCGGCGCGTCCGTCTTGAACGTGGCGCGCGAATAGTTCGACAGCATCTTGAGATTGATCGGCTCCGCCGATGCCCAGGCCGGCAGGGCCACGGCCAGGGCAAGCACAGCCACGATGAGTCGTCGGATCATCGGTCTTTTCCTCCAGGGGGTTACGTAGCCCCGCGCGGAAGTCGCGCGTCGCGGGAATAACTCAGGAGCCCGTGCTCTGGTTCCCAGCCACGGCCTGGGCGGCATCGCCGCCCAGCCGCGCCTCCATGACGAGGGCATCCTCGCCTGTGTCGAAATAATAACCCATGCGTCTACCGATGACCTGGAACCCCAGGCTCTCGTAGAGCGCCAGCGCCCGCGTGTTGCTCGGACGCACCTCGAGGAACGCCAGGGCCACGCCGCGCGCGATCCCCTCAGCCAGCGCGCCGGCGAGCAGCCGACGACCGACCGCGCGCCGCCGCCACTCGGGCTGCACGGCCAGGTTGGTGATGTGGATCTCGTGGCCGATTTCCCACAGGCACAGGTAGCCGACAATCCCGCGCCGGCCGCGCAGCACCGTGCAGCGGGCGACCTTGTTCTGCTCGATCTCGTAGCAGAAGGCCGCGCGGGTCCATGGAGTCGGGAAGGACGCGCGCTCGATGTCGAGCACCTGGTCGAGATCGCTCACGGCCATCGGGGCCGCAGTCAGCTCCTGGTCCACGCCGCTCAGCCCCGCCGCGCCTTGAGCTCGGCCTCCGACGGGCGGAGATAGAGCGGCGCCAGCGCCTCGGCGCTCACGCCGCCGCCCGCGACGAGCGCAGCGCGCCCGAGTACGGCCACGGCGGCCGCCGAGGGCAATCGCTGGGCGGCCGGAGTGACCCGAGCGCCCTCGCCCAGCCGATGGAGCCAGGGGCGGCAGGCCTCGATCCCGTCGCCCAGCAGGATAATCGGCGCCTCGAGCCGCGCCGCCGCCGACTCCGGCGGCAGCGCCAGGTAGTCCCACTGCCGCTCCATCCCGCTCCCGCTCCACCGGTAGAGCGAGAGATAGACCTCTCCCTTGCGCGCATCGAGGATGGGGCAGACGGGAGCATCCGCGAAGGGTAGACGGGCGGCGAGCGCGTCGAGCGTCGGCACGGGGGCCACCGGCAGGTCGAGCGCCATGGCAAGCGCCTTGACGGTCGCCAAGCCCACGCGGAGCCCCGTGAAGGAGCCCGGCCCCACGGAGACGGCGAGACCGTCCAGATCCGCCGGAGCGAGGCCGCAGTCGGTGAGCAGGCGGTCCACCGCGGACATGAGGCGCTCCGAGTGCGTGATGGCGATGTTCAGCGTGATCTCGCCGAGCAGGCGGTCGTCGTCCAGCAGCGCGACTCCGCCCGACAGCGTGGCGCTCTCGACGGCGAGCAGCTTCATAATCCGCAAAGTTTACCACGCGCCTCTCCGGGGCATCTTTGGCATTGACAAGGCCGCGCCCCGGCCGTCATCCTAAGCCTCCATGACCCCGCCGACCCCGAAGGAAAACGCCCGCATGGACGCCGAAGTACGCGAGAAGATCCACCTGGAAATCCTCAAGCGCACCGGCGCCTACCACGCCAACGACCACATCCTCCTGCCGTCGGGGCAGCACACGAGCGAGTACATCGAAAAGACTCTGGTCACCACGGAGGCCTCCTTCACCGAAGGGCTGGGCGCCGTCATCGCCAAGCATTTCGCCCCGTGGCCTATCGACGTGGTGCTCTCGACCGGCCCCGGCGCGCTCATCCTCTCCCACTGCGTGGCGCGCGCCCACCCGTCGCGCCCCACCCTCATGTACGGCACCAAGGGCGTGAGCGCGGGGAAGCGCAAGGTGACGCTGCCTGCGGAGTTCCACCGGCTGATCCGCCCCGCCACCAAGGTGCTGATCGTGGAAGACCTCGTCAGCTCCGGCACCACGGTCAAGCTCTTGAGCGATCTCGTCGAGGAGCTGGGAGGGCAGGTCATCGGCATCGGCGCCCTCTGGCGCCGCACGAAGAAGGCCGAGGTCGCGGGCAAGGAGATCTTCAGCCTCGTGAGCCGCGACTTCCCGACGTATCCGCCCGAGCAGTGCCCGATGTGCAAGAAGGGGATGGCGCTCAACCAGGAATTCGTCCGCCGTCGCGAGCACCGCAAGCCCTCCTCGGTGCGCGAGCCGAGCTAGGGCTCCGTCGGTGGCGCCGCGGCCCTCCAACCCCGCCCCCAAGATATGGGGTCCGATCGCCTTCTCGACACCGTATCGTGTATTTTCCCCTTGACACTCCTTGGGGCCTGCCCGTAGAGTCACGACAAGACCGACCTAACCGCGGGACGCGCGGGTGCGGGAGGGGGTGACACGATGGCGAAAAAGAAGAAGGCAGCCAAGAAGAAGAAGAGGTAAGGCGCCCGTTCTGGCGCTCGGCCCTGTCGGCCCCATCCCGGCAGGGCCGAACCATCTCCGGCGCCTCACGCGCACGACACTCCGATGAGCCACCGAGACGCGTACATCCTGCTCTCACTGGTCGCCCTCCTTTGGGCCGGCAACTACCCCGTGAGCAAGATCGGTCTCGCCGAGCTGGGCCCGATCACGCTGACGACCGCGCGCGCCGTGCTCGTGACACCCGTGCTCCTCCTCTTAGCAAGGCTTCTGCAGGGCCCCCTGCCGACCTTGAGGCGCAGCGACTACACGACCTTCATCGTCCTCTCCCTGACCGGGCTCGTGGGCAACACGACGATCTGGTTCTGGGGGATGAAGTACACGAGCCCGATCAACGCGGGCATCCTGGGGGCGGCGGCTCCCGCCGTCGTCGCCGTGATCGGCGCGCTCTGGCTCGGCGATCGGATGTCGCGGGCGGGCATGGCGGGCATTGCGCTGACCGTGGCTGCCGTGGTCCTGACCATCTCTCACGGCTCGATCCAGACGCTGCAAACCCTTTCCTTCAACCACGGCGACCTGCTGATCCTGACCTCCGAGATCGGCTGGGTCACCTACGCGCTCTACAGCCGGGCGACGACGACTCAGCTGGCGCCCGTGACCATCATGGCCGGGGCCCACGTGGTCTCCTCCGTGCTGCTGCTGCCCCTGGCGCTGGCCGTCGAGGGATGGACTCCGCTCACGCGCGCCGGCTGGGCCGGCTGGGGCGTGGTCCTCTACGGCGCCTTCCCGGTGACGCTCGGGCACCTCTGGTTCTACCAGGGCATCCGCACGGTGGGGGCAGGGCGGGCGGCGGTCTTCACCAATCTCATCCCATTCCTGGTGATCGGACTCTCGTGGGGGATCCTCGGCGAGCCCATCCGCTGGTATCACGCCGTCGGCGCCACCGTGGTGATCGCCGGCGTCGTCCTGACGACCCGGCGCTGATCATTGAACCCGGGAAGGACGCGCCTTCGCCTAAGACGGCTTATACTCCAGACGACCGTTGCGCCGTGGTCATCGGGCTCCCCGGTCACGGAGCCGCTCCTTCGCCCAGTCGTGGTGGGAACCCAGGTGCGGCTCCGTGGGTTGGTTTGGCATATCCACGCAACTCCACCTTCATGGTCGAGGAGGTCCCGTATGCGACGTCGCTTCGTCGTCCCCGCTGCGCTCGTGCTGGTGGCCCTGCTGTCAGCCGGGCCCGGGCAGGCCTACAACGGCGGCCCGCTGAGAAACGTGACGGACCTCACCCCGACCTGCGCCGGCTGCCATTCCTCTATGGGCAAGGAGCAGCTGCGCGTCGAGCCTGACGCCTTCGCGGCCAGCATGGTCGTCGAGAACCGCCACTACAAGGCGATCGAAGAGGGAGCCGGGCCGTACAAGGACATGAGCCCAGCCGACCGCCAGAAGCTCCTGGCGGACGTGAAGCTGATGGACCAGAACGCCTCGGCCGCGCTCTCGGCGCCACCCACCCTCAAGCCCGGCCAGGAGGCCCAGATCACCGCGACCGTGCGCGGCGGACACGGCGTGGTCGGCGTCTGGCTGATGGAGAGCGACCTCAGACTGCAGGGACGCCCGGTCAGTGCCGACGGCTGGTTCATCGTCGGCGCGCCCAAGGTGTGGGGCGGCGACGGCAAGGAGCAGGCGAAGTGGGTGGACAGCCGCGGGCCGGGGCTCAAGAAGAATCTCAATTCCGTGCTGATCTTCGACCAGCAGGCGGATCTCGCCGCCAAGAAGTTCCCCGAAGGCAAGGTCACGTGGACCGTGCAGGCGCCTCACGCGCCGGGCACCTACACCCTGGCCGTCGCGTTCCACTACGGCACGGAGAAGGCCTCGTCGGTCGGCACCGTGACAACGGTCGCGGGTGCCATTCTCCCGAGAGGCGGCCCGGGCGGCCCGTCGGGCCACATCCTCTTCTCCAAGCCCATCACCGTCACGGTCCGGTAGGACAAGCCAGGCCCCGCCGGTGCGCCGCCGCACGTTCGGATGGTGCGCCATCGCCCTGGCGGGGCTCGCGTTGATCGCGAGCATCACATTCGCCGGCGTGATCACCAAGGAGCGCGACAACCGCTTCTGCTTTGCCTGCCACCTGCACGAGGAGAAGTTCAAGCGCTTCACCTCGGTCCCCTTCACCGACCTCACCGGCCCGCACCACGCCGAGCGCGTGCGCTGCATCGACTGCCACGGCGGGGCCGACGTGGTGATGCGCCTGCGCGTGTGGTCCCTCGCGGCCATGGATACGGGCAAGTTCCTGGTGGGGAGCTACCGCGAGCCCGACCACATGAGGCTCGCGCTCCGCCCGAAGGAGTGCACCCAGTGCCACACCCCGATCCTCAAGCGACAGCCGGCGCTCACGGCCGAGCAGGAGGAGGCGCTGGAGGGGCGCGCGGGCAACGCGTACCACGCGATTCGGCCCCACGACAGTGTCCGGACAACCTGCGTGCAGTGTCACACCTCGCATACCACGGACGGCGACCCCAAGGCCCAGTTCATCGCCCGAAAGCGCGTGGAGCCGATCTGCCGCGAGTGCCACAAGACCCTCGGCGAGTGAGAGGAGGCCAGCGTGTACCGCGTGACGGGAGCCCGCGCGGCTACTTCTTGGGGGCGGGCTTGGGAGCGGGCTTCGCGGCTTTCGGCTTGTCGCCTTCCTTGATGAGCCCCTTGACCTCGTCCATGAACTGGCTGATGTCCTTGAACTGCCGGTAGACGGACGCGAAGCGGACGTAGGCGACCTGGTCGAGCTTCTGGAGGTGCTCCATGACCACCTCGCCCAGCTCGAGGCTCGTGATCTCCTTCTCGGCCCGCTCGTGGAGCTTCGCCTCGATGTCGGCGACGACGTCATCGACGGCCTGGACTCCCACGGAGCGCTTCTCGCAGGCCTTGAGAATGGAGCCGCGCAGCTTCTGGCGGTCGAAGGGCTCGCGGCGGCCGTCCCGCTTGACCACGTGGGGCAGCACGTCCTCGATGTACTCGTACGTCGTGTAGCGGCGGTGGCACTTGAGGCACTCGCGGCGCCGGCGGATGAACTCCCCTTCCCGTCCCACCCGCGAGTCGACCACGCGGTCCTCGGGATGTCCGCAGAACGGGCACTTCATCTCAGGCGCTCAGGGTAGAGCGGGAAGCGGTTCGTCAGCTCCTGGACCTCGCTGCGCACCGCGGCCTCCACGGAGCCGTTGCCGAGGTTGGTCAGGACGCGGTCGATAAGCATGGCGATCTGCGCCATTTCGGCCTCGGCCATGCCGCGCGTGGTGACGGCGGGCGTCCCGATGCGGACGCCGCTCGTGACCATGGGGCCCTTGGTGTCGAAGGGGATGCCATTCTTGTTGACCGTGATCCAGGCGCGGTCGAGCGCCTCCTGCGCGTCCTTGCCCGTGACACCCTTCCCCGTGAGGTCCACCAGCAGGAGGTGGGTGTCGGTGCCACCGGAGACCAGCCGGTAGCCGCGCGCGAGCATCGCGTCCGCCAGCGCGCGCGCGTTTCTGACGATCTGCCCCTGATAGGCGCGCCACTCCGGCGTCTGGGCTTCGCGGAAGGCGACGGCCTTGGCCGCGATGACGTGCATGAGCGGCCCGCCCTGTATGCCGGGCAGAACGGAGCGGTCCAGATCTTTCGCGTACCGTTCAAGGCACATGACCATGCCGCCGCGCGGGCCCCGGAGCGTCTTGTGCGTGGTCGTGGTCACGAAGTCGGCGTAGGGCACTGGCGACGGGTGCAGCCCGGCTGCGACAAGTCCCGCCGGATGAGCGATGTCGGCCATCAGCGCAGCCCCCGCCTCGTCGGCAATCTCGCGGAAGGGCTTGAAGTCGATGGCGCGAGGGAAGGCCGAGCCGCCCGCGATGATGAGCTTCGGCCTGTGCTGCTTCGCCAGGTCCCGCACCTGGTCCATGTCGATGCGCTCGGTGTCCTTCGTGACGCCGTAGGACACGATCGTGTAGAGCCGCCCCGAGAAGTTCATCGGGCTGCCGGCCGTGAGGTGTCCGCCGTGCGCCAGGTTGGGTCCGAGCACGGTGTCACCCGGCTTGAGGAGCGTGAAGTACACGGCCATGTTCGCCTGGGAGCCCGAGTGAGGCTGGACGTTGACGTGCTCGGCGCCGAAGAGCTCCTTGCCGCGGCTGATCGCCAGCTCCTCCGCCACGTCCACGTACTCGCAGCCGCCGTAGTAGCGCTTGCCCGGGTACCCCTCAGCGTACTTGTTGGTCATCACCGACCCGACGGCCTCGAGGACGGCCTCGGAGACGAAGTTCTCTGACGCGATCAGCTCGAGGTTGCGCGACTGGCGCACGGTCTCGTCGCGGATCACCTTGGCGATGTCGGGATCGACCTGCTCGAGCCGGTTCACGCCGCTCCCTCCCGGCCGCCGCGGCGACCTTCCATGTCGGCGATCTTGTCGACACGCCGGGCGTGGCGGCCGCCGGCGAAGGCCGTCTCCAGCCACACCCGGAGCATCTCCTGCCCCGTGTCCGAATCGATCATGCGCCCCGCGAGGGTCAGGACGTTGGCGTCGTTGTGCTCGCGGCTCATGCGCGCCGTGTAAGCATCCCCGCAGAGGGCGGCCCGCACTCCGGCGACCTTGTTGGCGGCGATGGCCATGCCGATCCCGGTGCCGCAGACGAGCACGCCGCGATCCACCTTGCCGACGGCGACGGCCTCGGCCACCTGCGCGGCGTAGTCGGGATAGTCGACGGAATCGGGCGAGTGGGTGCCGAAGTCGAGGACCTGGTAACCGGCCTCCATGAGCCAGCCCTTGAGCGCTTCCTTGAGCTCCCAACCGGCGTGATCGGCCCCAAGGGCGACGGACAACATTTCGGCCTCACGTTACGCTCTGTCGGGGTCGGGTGTCAAGACGCCCCAAGATGTGGGGCTTGGGAGCGCTCAGCCGGCGGTGGGTCCGCCGGCCCGCACGCGGGAGAGGAGGCCGAAGCCGATCAGGAAGAAGAGCCCGATCGCGACGATACCGAGCCGCTGGTTGCCGCCGGCCGCGTGCGAGATCCCGCCGAAGACGAGCGGACCCATGACGGCGGCGCTCTTGCCGCAGAGGCTGTAGAAGCCGAAGATCTCGGCCTCCATGCCGCGCGGGATCAGCGTGCTGAGGAACGTCCGGCTCGCCGCCTGGACGGCCCCGAGTCCCGTGCCTGCCACGACGGCCAGCACCCAGAACTGCCCCGGCGTCTCAACGAAGTAGGCCGCGATGACGATGGCGGTCCACTGGAAGAGGGTCACCATCACCACACGCTTGGGGCCGAGCCGGTCGGTCGGCCTGGCCCAGGCGAGCGCCCCTAGGAGCGCGGAGACCTGGACAACAATGTACAGCACGATGAGGCGGTCCATGGGGAAGCCCAGCGTCTGGGCGGCAAAGATGGCAGAGAAGCCCACCACGGTGTTGACGCCGTCCTCGTACAGGAAGTAGGCGCCGAGGAAGCGGCGCAGGTCCCGGAGCCCCAGGATCTTGCGGGCCGTGGCGAGCACGTCCGCCCAACCCTGGCGCGCCGCCGCGAGGACGGGCAGCCTGCCGCGCGGCGGCTGGGGCAGCAAGACGAAGGCGGGCAGCGAGAAGACGGCGAAGAGCGCGGCCGCGCAGAGAAACGCGCCCCCGTAGGCCTTGGCGCGCACGAAAGGCAGCGCCGCCAGGAGCGCCGCGATGGAGCCCGCGTAGCCGACGGCGAAGCCCCACGCCGACACGCGCCCCTGGTGGCTGCGCGGCGCGAGCTCGGGCAGGTAGGCATTGTAGTAGACGAGGGCGCTCTCGTAGCCCACGTTGCCGAGCACGCCCAGGACGAATCCCCAGACGACCATGCCGGGCTCGACCGTGGCCATGAGCGCGGTCGCTGTCACCGACAGCGCCGTGAAGCCGATGAAGAGCGGGCGCCGTATGCCCGCGCGGTCGGCGATCCCGCCGAGGAAAGGCGACGTGACGGCGACGATCGCCATGGAGACCGAGATGACGCGCCCCCACCAGAGGTCGCCCGCTCCCGCGTCGTTGCCCACGACGCCCATCGCGTAGTAAGCGGCATAGATCGTGGCAAAGATGACGGCCGCAAACGCCGAGTTGGCGAAGTCGTAGAGCGTCCAAACGACGACGGCGCGGGTCTTCATCGCGCGGTCTTCTCCAGCACGGGTTCCGGCACCAGGCGCAGGAGATCCTGAAACTCCGTCATGATCGCGCGGCGGCGCGCGACCAGGTGCGCGCGAAGGTCGCGGTCAACCAGGACCGTCAGGAGACCGCGCGCCTCGCGCCGGACCCGGTGGAGCCGCTCCGTCCAGGACAGCGCGAAGAAGCCCGTCGGGAGCAGCGCCATGAGGATCTCGTCCATCAGACCTTGATGGTGGCTGGCCGCCACGACGCGGGGGCCGGACAGCGGCACCCGCTCGAGCCCCGCCACCTCGGCGCGCCGGTAGAAGAGGCCGGCCAGGAATCGCGCCAGCGACCGGAAGATCCGGTAGCCGGCAGGCTCAGCCCCAGGGGGCTCAGCCAAGGTCGACGCGCTGCCCGTCTTGCGCCACGACGGCGCGCCACTTGAGCTGCGAGGCGATCAGCGCCTGGAGCGCCGCGGCCGCGTCGGGCTCGCCGTGGACGATGTAGGTCGTCTCGGGCGGACGCGTGAATCCGCCGAGCCAGCGGAGGATCTCGCCCTGGTCGGCGTGGGCCGAATAGGAATCGCTGACCATGATGGCCGCGCGCACGGGCACGCTCTGCCCGAGCATCTTCATCTCGCGCGCGCCTTCTCTCAGCAGGCGGCCGCGGGTGCCTGCGGCCTGGTACCCGACGAAGAGCACCGTGGTGCGCTCGTCCGGGAGCCGGCGGACGAAGTGGTGGAGGATGCGGCCGCCCGTCGCCATGCCGCTGCCGGCGATGATGATGCCGGGGCCGTCGGTGTCGTTCAGGCGCTTGGAGTCATCCGGCGTCTTGCAGATGCGCAGCTGCTTCGGCGCGAAGGGGCGCTCACCCGAGGCCTCGACGCGCTTGAGGTCCTGGTCGTGCTCCTCGGGATGCCGCGCGTAGATCGCGGTCGCCTCGATGGCCATCGGGCTGTCGAGGTAGACGGGCAGCGAGGGGATGCGAGCGGCGTCTTCGAGCTCGCGCAGATCGTAGAGGATCTCCTGCGAGCGCCCGACCGCGAAGGCCGGGATCAGGAGCCAGCCCTTCTTCTGGACTGTTCGCTGGACGGCGGCTGTGAGTCGGTCGCGGTGGTCGTCGGCCGGATGGAGGCGGTTGCCGTAGGTTGACTCGACCAGCAGCACGTCGGCCGCGGGCACGGGATCCGGGTCGCGCATGATGGGCACGCCGTAGCGGCCCAGGTCGCCCGAGAACACGAGGGTCCGCCCGTCGACCGAGACCTCGACCAGCCCCGCGCCCAGGATATGCCCGGAGTTGATGAAGCGCGCGCTGACGCCCTGCGCCGGGCTGAAGCTGTCGTAGAAGCCGACGGACCTGACCTGGGTCAGGACCTGATCCGCGTCCGCGGTGGTGAAGAGCGGCAGCGCGGGCTGGTGCTTCGACGTCTGGTGGCGGTTGGCGAACTGGGCCTCTTCTTCCTGAAGACGCGCGGCGTCGGGCAGCATGATCTTGAGGAGGTCGGCGGTGCCCGGCGTGCAGTAGATCGACCCCCTGAAGCCCTCACGGCCGAGGCGCGGGAGCGCGCCCGAGTGGTCGATGTGAGCGTGGCTCAGGAGGACGCCGCCGATGGACGCCGCAGGCACGGGGCACGGCGCCCAGTTGCGCAGACGCAGCTCCTTGAGTCCCTGGAACAGGCCGCAGTCGAGGAGGAGGCGCGTCTGCCCCGATTGAAGGAAATGCTTGGAGCCCGTGACGGTCCCGGCTGCTCCCAAAAAGGTGAGCGTCGCGCTCATGCGACGGGCGGCGGGGCCGCGCGACGGCGCGGCGCGGGCCGGGCCGGATGGGCGCCTGCGCCGACCGGGAAGTCGAAGGTCTCCATGGTGGCGGCCTCGACGCCCGCCCTCACGAGGGCCGGGATGTCGAGCCGGGCCTCCATGTCGGCGATCTCCTCCTGGCTGAGCCGCGTGCCCGGGTGCGCCGGCACGAAGAGGGTGCAGCAGTCGGCGTCGGGCTCGTTGGAAATCTCAAGGGTGTCGAGCCGCCGGGCTTCGTCCGTGATCTCGATCTTGTCCATGCCGATCAGTGGCCGCAGCACGGGCAGCAGGGCGACCTCGTCGATGCGCGCCAGGTTGTGGAGCGTCTGCGAGGCGACCTGCCCTAGGCTCTCGCCCGTGACGAGCGCCTGCGCCCCCGACTGGCGTGCCAGCACCTCGGCGATGCGGACCATGAGGCGGCGGTAGACGACCACGCGGGCCATGGGGCTGACCGCGAGCACTACCTCCCGCTGGATCTCGCCGAAGGGCACGAGGTAGAGGCGCGAGACGTACTGCCACTGGGTCAGTCGCGAGACCAACTGCCGCACCTTCCAGATAGACGCGTCCGGCAGGTACGGCACGCTATGGAAGTGGACGAACAACACGCGGCAGCCGCGCTTGATCATGCGCCAGGACGCCACGGGCGAATCGATGCCGCCGGAGATCAGGGCCGCCACCGTGCCGCCCGAGCCCACCGGCAGCCCGCCCGGGCCCGGCCGGCGGTCGGGATAGACGAAGGCCTCGTGGGGCAGCACCTCGACATGGACGTTGAGCGCCGCGTGGTGGAGGTCCACCCGCGCCTCGGGCCGTCTCGCCAGGACGTGGGCTCCCAGCTCGCGGTTGAGATCGGTGGAGGTCAGCGGGAAGGTCTTGAAGGCGCGCCGCGCCGTGATCCGGAAGGACGCGAAGGTCTGCCCCTCGATCACGTGATCCACCGCGGCCTTGATCCTGTCCAGGGACGAGCCCGTCCGCACGGCGAGCGCCGTGTTTGCGATGCCGCAGACCCGGTCGAGCCGCCCGCGCACGCCCTCGGGATCCGGATTGCCCTCGAGGTCGAGCACGATGCGCCCCGGCAGCTGGATCACGCGAACGGGCCCCAGGTCGCTCACCGCGCGCGCAAGGTTTTCCTGGAGCCGGCGGAGGAAGAGCGGGCGGTTCCCGCGCTTGAGGCTGATCTCATGGTAGTGGACGATCACGCAGGGCGAGAGGCCTGCCCGGCTCACGGCTCGGCCTCCGGGCGGCGGGGGTGCTTGGGACGCCGCCGGTACGTGGTCTTGGGCTCCTCGACCTTCGGCGGCTTGCGCGGCATCGGCTTGCGGACGCGGGCGTGGACGGGTTTCTTTGCCTTCACCCGCTTAGTATATCCCGCCGGGGAACGTGTTCATGCCGGCGTGGCGGCCGGGGGCGCGATACATCTTCACGCCGCCCCACGCGCCCGGCGAGAGGCCGTCGTGGAGCGCCCAGCTCCTCCCCCTGACCGTGCTGCCGGCCTCGGGCGAGCGTAGGGGAGACGAGCCGTCGAGGACAGAAGTCAGCGGGCCGCCCAAGGCGAAGCCGTCGTGGATCTTGTCCATCACCTCGCGCCCGAGGAGATAGCCGCAGCCCTGGCGCTCGTACAGGACGGCCGAGTGGTAGAAGAGCGGCTCGACGAGATAGAGCTCGGCGCCCATGAGACGGCAGAAGCCGTCCATGGCATCGAGGACGTGCGGCAGGAGCTGCAGCCCCCGCCTCACCTGCCCTGGTGCCAACCCATCCTTGAAGGCCCGCAGCTCCTCGTCGATGTTGCGCGACACCGTGCCGAAGAGCGTGTCGCGCCCTTCGAGGTCGCGGTCGATGCCGTAGCGGGCGCCTTGAGGGTTGGTGATCTGCACGAACGCCAGCTCCGGCACCGACAGCGGCGACATCTCGACGTCCACGAGGAGCGCCGGGTCACGGTCTTCCGTGGACGAGCGCACCTCGACGCGGGCCCAGGGCTTGTCGGCGGGCGCCGTGATCCTCACGAGGCGCGTGCCCTCCGGTCCCTTGAGCGTCTGCGGGTCGATGGCGAAGCGGTCGAGCATCTGCTCGGGCACGAGACGGAGGTAGAGCGCCTCGACCATCTCGCGCGGCAGGTGGTTGATCTCCTGGATCGAGGAGAGCCCGAGACCGCCCGCCCGCGCGTCCACGCTAGCGCTCTGCCGAGGCCGCCGCGATGGCCCGCGCCCGCTCGAGGTCCTCGGGGGTGTTGACGTTCATGAACACGCGCTCCGGATCGACGAGGCGGGCGACCTCGGCCTCGGGGATCTCGAGGACGCGGACGTCGGGGAAGAAGCCCGTGATCTTGAGCTGCCCTGCCGCGATGCGCCGCTCCATGGGGCCGAGGCAGGGCTTCGCGTAGCTCGCGTGGAGCGTCTCGTGAAACCCGCGGACCAGGGGGATGACGACGTCGGCAAGACCCGCCCGCGACGTCACGAGCCGCGCGACGTCTGGTACCAGGAAGGGCATGTCGCAGGCGACCACGAAGGCGGCTTCACCCGGCGCGGCCTTGAGCCCGGAGTAGATGCCGCCCAGCGAGCCGGCGTCGGGGAAGACGTCGGGGACCATCGGGTATCCCATCCACGCGTACCGCTCGGGCGTATTGGTCACGAGCAGGAGCTCGTCGGTGACCTGCCGAAGAACCTCCGCTACTCGTTCAATGATGCGCCGGCCGCCTACGTCCATGAGGGCCTTTGGCTCGCCGCTCATGCGCGCGCTCCTGCCGCCCGCCTGGATCACTCCGGTCAGCCTCACGGCCGGGCCAGCGCCCTTCTGCCGATGTCATGGCGAAACTGCACGCCATCGAACCGTATGCGCCCGACGGCCTCGTAGGCGGCGCCGATGGCTTTGCTGATGTCGGGCGCCTGCGCCTGCACGCCGAGAACGCGACCGCCCGCCGTCACGAGATTACCGTCGCGGCGCGCCGTGCCGGCGTGGAAAACGTTGACGCCCGGAAGCCCGCCATCGGCATCGAGCCCCTGGATGCTGAGCCCCGTGCGCGGCGTGTCCGGATAACCGGGCGAAGCCAGGACCACGCAGACGGACGCTTCGGCCCGCCAGCGGAGGGAGAAAGGCAGATCCCCGCCCGCGGCGACGGCCTCGAAGAGAGGCAGGATGTCCTCATCGAGGCGCGGCAAAATAGCCTGACACTCCGGGTCCCCGAACCGGCAGTTGAACTCGACGACGCGCGGCCCGTCCTTCGTCAGCATGATCTGGACGAAGAGAACGCCGGAATACGGCGCGCCCTCCGTGGCCATGGCCGCCAAGACGGGCGCGACAATCTCGCGCATGACCCGCTCAGTCATCGCCTCGCCCATGGCGGCAACGGGCGAGTACGCGCCCATCCCGCCCGTCATGGGGCCGCGGTCGTCGTCGAAGATGGTCTTGTGATCCTGAGCAGCCACGAGAGGAAGCGCGTGGGTCCCGTCGGCCATGACGAAGAACGAAGCTTCCTCGCCCTCCATGAACTCTTCGATCACCACGACCCGGCCCGCCGGGCCGAAGACGCCGTCCTCGAGGCACAGGCGCAGGGCCTGGTCCGCCTCCTCGAGAGTGCGGCAGACCATGGCGCCCTTGCCGGCCGCCAGGCCGTCGGCCTTGACCACGAGGGGGGCGCCCAGCTCGCGACAGAAGCGGCGGGCGGTGGCGGAGTCGGTGTCCTGGAAAGTCCCGAATCGCGCCGTCGGAATATCGTAGCGCGCCATCAGGCCCTTTGAAAAGACCTTGGAGCTCTCGAGCCGGGCGGCCGCCTGGCTGGCGCCGAAGACCGCAAGGCCCGCTGCGCTCAGGCGGTCGGCGAGACCGAGCGAGAGCGGCAGCTCGGGACCGACCACGACCAAGTCGGCCCGCTCACGCCTCGCCAGAACCACGAGGTCCTCGATCGCGTTGTCCTTGATCGGCACACACTCGGCATGGCGCGCGATGCCGGGGTTGCCGGGCGCGACGAGGAGACGGGTCAGCCGCGGGCTCTGGGCGATCTTCCACGCGAGCGCATGCTCGCGCCCGCCGCCGCCGACCAGGAGCACTCTCACTGGCCGGCCTCGGGGCGGTCGTCTCCCTCGTCCACACCCTCGCCCAGGCCCCCGTCACCCTCTTCGAGGTGGGAGCGCGCGATCCTGGCCCACGGGCTTCCGAGATCGAGCTCGAGGTAGCGCCGCCAGTGGAGCGCCGCCGCGTCGGGCTGCCCCGCCTTGCCGAGCACCCCGGCCAGGTTGAAGTGCGCATCCGCGTAGTCGGGCTCCATCTCGAGCGCGCGGCGGTACCACCCTATCGCCGTCGAGAGATCGCTCAGGTCCTCGTGGAGCGAGCCCAGGTTGAACGCGGCCTGGCAGCAGGAGTCGTCGGCCTCGAGCGCGGCGCGATAGCAGGCCTGGGCGCGCTCGTAGCGCCCCATCCGGTGCTGGAGCAGGCCCAGGTTGTTCCACGCGGCGGCGTAGCCCGGGTCGATGTCCACCACACGCTCGTAGGCGTCGACGGCCGCCTCCCAGCGCTCGGGGTCACCGTCCCAGGCCGACGCGCGCGCGAACCAGATCTCGGCGGCGTCAGCTGGCGGGATGAGCGGGCGGACCATGCCCATGAGGAGCGACTCGCGGGTCTCACGCTCGAGGTCGCCGCTCTCGAAGTCCAGGAGCGCCTGGCCCGTGCGCGGGTCGAGGCGCAGGCGGTCCTGCTCGACCACGATCTGCTGGTCCTGTACGACCAGTCTCAGCTCGGCCAGCGGGGTTTCGGCGTCCGGGGCAAGTCGCCGCGCGCCGTCGAGCGCCTCGCGGACTTTGCGCACCGTGGCGCCGCCCTCGAGGAGGGCGGAGGCCGCGCGGGCCGCCACGAGCTCGCGGAAGCGGTAGCCGGCCGCATCGCTCCGCAGCAGGCCGAGGCGCTTGAGCTGTCCGGCGCGCTTCGGCGTCAGCCTCAGGAGCCGAGTCAGCTCCCGCAAGGTGAAAACCCGCTCAGGCCGAGCCATGGTCTCCCGTGATCAGTGCTTGAAGTGCCTGATGCCACACACGACCATCGCCATCCCGTGCTCATCCGCGGCCTTCCGCACCTCTTCGTCGCGGACCGAGCCGCCCGGGTGGATGACGGCCGTGGCGCCGGCCTCGGCGACAGCGTCGAGACCGTCCCGGAACGGGAAGAAGGCGTCCGAGGCACAGACCGTGCCCTTGGTCTCGAGGCCGTTGGCGCGCGCCCGCATGACGGCGATCCGCGCCGAGTCCACGCGGTTCATCTGCCCCGCCCCCAGTCCCACGACCTGGTCGGCGCTGGTGAGCACGATCGCGTTGGACTTGGCGTGCTTGGCCACCCGCCACGCGAAGCGGAGCGCCCCCAACTCGGCCTCCGTCGGCGCGCGCTTCGAGACGACCGTGAGCGCGGCCGGATCGAGGTCGGTGAGGTCGGAGTCCTGGACCAGGAGGCCGCCCAGGACACTGCGGATGTCGCGCATCCGCCCCGGGTAGTCGGCCGCGTGACACGGCAGCCGCAGCACGCGACACTTCTTCTTGGTGCGCCTGAGCTCCTCGAGGGCGTCGGCGGCAAAGTCGGGGGCGAAGAGGATCTCGAGAAGAATGCCGGAGAGCTCCTTGACCACGCCCAAGTCGAGCGTGCGGTTGACGCCCACGATGCCGCCGTAGATGGACACGGGGTCGCAGGCCTTGGCCCGGCTCATGGCGTTGGCAACGGTCGTCCCAAGCGCCACGCCGCAGGGATTCGTGTGCTTGATCACGACGGCCGCCGGGGGATCGAACTCGATCAGGAGCCCGAGCGCGGCCGACCAGTCGAGCAGGTTGTTGTAGGATAGCTCCGGCCCGTGCAGCTGCTCTGCCGCCGCCAGGCCTTGGGCGGGCCCCGCCGGACGATAGAACGCGGCCGACTGGTGCGGGTTCTCGCCGTAGCGGAGGTGCTGGACCCGCTCGGCGACGATGGAGATGCGCTCGGGAAAGTCCGAAGCGCCGCCGGAAAGATAGGCGGCGATGGCGGCGTCGTACTGGGAGGTGCGCCTGAAGGCTTCGAGCGCCAAGCGCCCGCGCGTCTCGGCTGAGAGCGCCCCGCCGCTCTTCCTGAGCTCGTCGAGCACAGGGGCGTATTGCAAGGGATCCGTGACGACGCCGACACCGCCGTGGTTCTTGGCCGCGCCGCGGATCATGCTCGGCCCGCCGATGTCGATGTTCTCGATGGCCTCCTCGACGGTCACGCCCGGCTTGGCCACGGTCTGCTCGAAGGGGTAGAGCGCCACCACCACAAGATCGATCGGCCCGATGCCGTGGGCCTCGAGCGCCTGCATATGCGCCGGCACGTCCCGCCGCGCCAGGATGCCGCCGTGGACCTTCGGGTGGAGCGTCTTGACGCGGCCGTCGAGCATCTCGGGGAAGCCCGTCACCTGCGCCACGTCCACCACCGGCACGCCTGATTCTCTCAGGAGTTTCGCGGTGCCTCCCGTCGAGAGGATCTCGACGCCGAGGTCCGTCAGCCCCTTCGCGAAGTCCACCACCCCGGTCTTGTCGTGCACGCTCAGAAGCGCGCGCCTCACAGTGCTCATGGATTCTCCCTGATGTGGACCCTGCGTCCGTCGATCGTCAGCCGCCCTTCGGCGAAGAGACGGACGGCTTCCGGGTAGATGCGGTGCTCCTCGGCGAGTATCCGGCTCGAGAGCGTGTCTTCGGTGTCGCCGGGCATCACGGACACCGCCGCCTGGAGCACGATGGGCCCCGTGTCCACACCTTCGTCCGCGAAGTGCACCGTGGCGCCCGCGACCTTCACGCCGTGCTCGAGGGCTTGGCGCTGGGCGTGCAGGCCCGGGAAGGCCGGCAGCAGCGAGGGGTGGATGTTGAGCGCCCGGCCTCGAAAGCGCTCGATATAGCCGGTGCCGAGAATCCGCATGTAGCCGGCCTGGCAGACGAGCCCGACACGGTGCAGGTCGAGCGCGGCGACCACGGCGTTCTCGTGGGCCTCGCGGCTCGGGAACTGCTTGTAGTCTACGCAGAGCGCCTCGATCCTGTGCGCCCGCGCGATATCGAGCGCGGGGGCATTGGGGCGATCCGACACGAGGAGCGCCATGGTGACCTTGAGCCTGCCGGCCTCGACCGCCTTCACGAGGGCCTCGAAGTTCGAGCCCCTGCCCGAGGCCAGGACGCCGACGCGGAGCGGCTCAGGCATAGACGACCGACCGGGCGCCGGCCCGGATCTCGCCGACCTCGAACACGCGCTCCCCCGCCGCCGACAAGGCCTGGGCCGCGCGCGCCGCGTCGCCGGGGCGCACCACCAGGAGGTAGCCCAGGCCCATGTTGAACGTGCGCCGCATCTCCGCGTCGTCCACCAAGCCCGCCTCCTGGATGATCCGGAATATGGGGGGCACGGGCCACGCGCGGGGGTCGATCACCGCCTGGCAGCCCTCGGGCAGGACGCGCGGCAGGTTTAGGCTGACGCCGCCCCCCGTGACGTGGGCCATCGCGAGCACCGGCACGGTCTTCAGCAGCGCCAACACCGGCTTGACGTAGATGCGCGTGGGCTCGAGCAGCTCGTCGGCGGCGGATCGCCCAAGCCCGGGCACTCTATCCCCGGGCTGGAGACCGAGGCGCTCGAAGACCACCTTGCGCGCCAGCGTGTAGCCGTTCGAGTGGAGGCCGGACGAGGCGAGGCCCAGCACGCGGTCTCCCGGACTGACCTCTGACCCCGTGACGATCTCGCTCTTCTCCACCACGCCCACGGCGAAACCCGCCAGGTCGTACTCGCCAGGGGCATAGAACTCGTTCATCTCGGCCGTCTCGCCCCCGACCAGCGCGCAGCCCGCGCGACGGCACCCCTCGGCGACGCCCGAGACGATAGCCTCGATCCGAGCGGGATCCACCCGGTGCACCGCCAGGTAGTCGAGGAAGTAGAGCGGCTCGGCGCCGTGGACGAGAACGTCGTTGACGCCCATCGCCACGAGGTCGATCCCCACCGTGTCGTGACGATCGGCCAGGAAGGCGACCTTCAGCTTGGTGCCGACGCCGTCGGTGGAGGAGACGAGGACGGGCTCGCGATAGCCGGCCGGGAGGGAGACCAACGACGCGAAGGCGCCGATGCCGCCCAAAACCTCGGGGCGTTCCGTGGAGGCGGCGAGACGCGCGATCCGGCGCACGGCCTCGTCGCCGGCGCCGATGTCCACGCCGGCCGATCGATACGTCAGTGGGTCCATGAACTCCGGTCTACGAGTCGAAGAGCTTCAGCTGCGCGACCTCGCCGTCATCGAAGCCGACCTTGTACTGCCCCGTGAAACAGGCGTGGCAGAAGTGGGCCGGGTCGTTGCCGGTGGCCTTGAGCATGCCGTCCAGCGAGAGGTAGCCGAGCGAGTCCGCGCCGAGATACTTCTGGATCTCCGGCACCTCGTGGCTCGACCCGATCAGCTCCTTGCGGGTCGGCGTGTCGATGCCGTAGTAGCAGGGCCACTGGATGGGCGGCGACGAGATGCGCATGTGCACCTCGCGGGCCCCGGCGGCCCGGACCATCTTGACGATCTTGCGGCTCGTGGTGCCGCGGACGATCGAATCGTCCACGACGACCACGCGCTTGCCCGCCAGCACCTCGCGGTTCGGGTTGAGCTTGACCTTGACGCCGAAGTGCCGGATGCCCTGCTTGGGCTCGATGAAGGTGCGCCCGACGTAGTGGTTGCGGACGAGCCCCGAGTCGTAGGGCAACCCCGCCTCCTCCGCGAAGCCGAGCGCCGCCCCCACGCCCGAGTCGGGCACGGGGATGACGAGGTCGGCGACGACGGGGTGCTCTCGCGCCAGCTGGTGCCCCAGCGCCTTGCGGACGACGTGCACGTTCCGCCCCCAGAGGAGCGAATCGGGGCGCGCGAAGTAGACGTACTCGAACACGCACTGCAGCTTTTCCTGGGGCCGGAAGGGCTTGAAGCTCTGGAGCCCCGAATCGTCCACCACGACGATCTCGCCCGGCTCGATGTCGCGCACCACCTGCGCCTCCATGAGGTCAAGCGCGCAGGTCTCGGAGGCCAGCACCCAGGAGCCCTCGAGCTTGCCGAGGGTCATGGGGCGGAAGCCCGAGGGGTCGCGCACCGTGATCATCGAGGTCGGCGTCAGGAGCAGCAGCGTGTAGGCGCCCTTGACCTGGCTGAGCGCGCGCGCCAGCTGGTCCACGAGGGTCCCGCCCTCCGCGCGCGCCAGGAGGTGCAGGATCACCTCGGTGTCGGAGGAGGACTGGAAGACGGCGCCGTCGGCCTCGAGCTGGCGTCTCAACTCTTCGGCGTTGATCAGGTTGCCGTTATGCGCGATCGCGACAGGCCCGTGGGCCGTGGTCGCGGTGATGGGCTGGGCGTTGCGCAGGTTGGAGCTGCCGGCCGTCGAGTAGCGCACGTGCCCGATCGCACGGTGGCCCGGGAGACGCCTCAGGCGGTCGCGGCTGAAGACGTCGGCGACCCACCCCATGGCCTTCTCGACGTGGAAGGCCTGCCCGTCCGTCGCCGCGATGCCTGCCGACTCCTGGCCGCGGTGCTGGAGCGCGTAGAGCCCGAGATAGGCGACGTTGGACGCTTCGGTGTGGTTCCAGATGCCGAAGAGCCCGCACTCGTCGTGGAACTTGTCGTCGAGCCGGAACTCCTCGTCCTCAGGCGACATGTCGCTCAAAGCCGGACCTCCACGCGTGAGCCATCCGATCGAGCGGCGCAGCGATCGCCACGGCACCGCCCCGGGTCACCACCAGTGCCTCGCCCCCAACCCGCCCTATCCAGCGCCACGGCAGCGCGAACTCGCCCATGAGCCGCTCGAAGTGCCGCTCGGCCTCCGGCGGCACGGACACGACGACCCGCGACGGCCCCTCACCGAAGAGTACCAAGTCCGCGCGCCGGCCGTCACCATCCAACTCGCCTCCATCCAATTCCACGGTGGCGCCGATGGGCTTGGGCCCGGACACGCAGCTCTCGCAGAGCGTCACGGCGAGTCCGCCCTCCGAGCAGTCGTGGGCCCCCCGCACGAGCCCGGCGGCGATAGCGGCGCGGCAGGCCTCGTGGACCCGGCGCTCCTGCTGCAGGTCGAGCGGCGCCAGGCGGCCGGCCATCTTGCCGTGAATCGCCCAGAGATACTCCGAGCCGCCGAGGCTCACGGCCTCCGGACCCAGGAGGGCGATCCGGTCGCCCTCGCTCTCGAACCACTGCGTGCGCCGGCTCTCGGCCTCGTCGATGAGCCCCGCCATGCCGATGACCGGGGTCGGCAGAATCGCCTGCCCCAGAGTTTCATTGTAGAAGGAGACGTTGCCGCCGACTACAGGGATATCGAGGGCGCGGCAGGCTTCCGCGATGCCGGCTACCGCCTCCTTGAACTGCCAGAGGATCTCGGGCCGCTCCGGCGAACCAAAGTTGAGGCAGTCGGTCAGCCCGAGGGGCCGGGCGCCTGTCACGGCCAGGTTTCTCGCCGCCTCAGCCACCGCCATGGCTGCGCCGAGGCGTGGATTCAGATAGACGAAACGGGCGTTGCAGTCGGTAGTTACGGCAACCGCCTTTCGAGTTCCCTTGATGCGCAGGACTCCAGCGTCCGAACCCGGCATGACGAGCGTGTTGATCCCGACCTGCTGGTCGTACTGCCGGTAGACCCACTCCTTGGACGCGATGGCGGGAGAGCCCATCAGCGCCAGGAGCGTCTCCGCGAGATCGACGGGCGCGGGCAGCGACAGGGGATCAAAGGCTTCGAGCCCGTCCTGCCACTCGGGCCTTGAAATCGGCTTCTCGTAGACCGGCGCCTCGTCGGCGAGGGCGCGCACCGGCACTTCGACGACCACGCGCCCGTCCATCTTGACCCTCAGGATCCCGTCGTCGGTGACGTGACCGATCTCGACCGCGTCGAGCTCCCACTTGGAGAAGACGCGCTTGATCTCCTCTTCCCGGCCGCGCGCGGCGACGAGGAGCATCCTCTCCTGCGACTCGGACAGCATGATCTCGTAGGGCGTCATCGCGGTCTCGCGCTGCGGCACGCGCGAGAGCTCCACCTCCATGCCCGTCCCGGCCCGCGCGGGCATCTCGGAGCAGGCGCAGGCGAGCCCGGCCGCGCCCATGTCCTGGATGCCGACGATGGCACCCGTCTCCATGGCCTCGAGACAGGCTTCGAGCAGGAGCTTCTCGGTGAACGGGTCGCCCACCTGCACCGTCGGCCTGCGCTCCTCGGCGCCCACGTCGAAGGTGGCCGATGCCATGGTCGCGCCGTGGATGCCGTCGCGCCCGGTCTTTGCGCCGACGTAGAAGACGGGATTGCCCGGCCCCTCGGCGCGGGCGCGGAAAATCCTGTCCTTCCTGACGAGCCCGACGGCCATCGCGTTGACGAGGGGGTTGCCCGCGTACTCGGGGGCGAAGCCGACCTCGCCGCCCAGGTTCGGGACACCGAAGCAGTTGCCGTACCAGCTGATGCCCGAGACCACGCCTTCGATGAGGCGCCGGCTCTTGGGGTCCTCCGCGGGACCGAAGCGGAGCGAGTCCAGCACGGCGATGGGGCGCGCGCCCATGGTGAAGATGTCGCGCAGGATGCCGCCGACCCCGGTGGCCGCGCCCTGGAAGGGCTCGATGAACGACGGGTGGTTGTGGCTCTCGATCTTGAACGCCAGCGCCAGCTCGCCGCCGAGGTCCACGATGCCGGCGTTCTCGCCGGGCCCCTGCAGCACGGCCGGCCCCGTCGTGGGCAGGCCCCGCAGGAAGACGCGCGAGTGCTTGTAGGCGCAGTGCTCGGACCAGAGGGCTGAGAAGAGACCGAGCTCGGTGAAGGAAGGCTCCCGGCCGAGGCGCCGGATGATATGGTCGTACTCCTCGCCGGTCAGGCCTGAGGCGAGGGCGAGGTCCAGCGTGACCTTAGGCTCGGCCCCGGTCACCCCGTCTCCACCCCAGGCGCATGCCTCCTACCGCTTGAGAAACGAGCCATCCTCGACCAGGCTGCCGAGGAGCGAGTGGAAGATCAGCAGGCCGTCCGTGCCGCCCATGGCGTTCTCGCCGGCGCGCTCCGGATGGGGCATGAGGCCGAGGACGGTGCCCTCCTCGTTGACGAGACCCGCGATGTTGTCCAGGGAGCCGTTGGGGTTGGCGTCCTTGACGACGCGGCCGTCCTCGCTGCAGTAGCGGAAGACGATCTGCTTCTGATCGCGGACCCGGCGAAGCGTGTCCGCGTCGGCGTAGAACTTGCCCTCGCCGTGGGAGATGGGCATCTTGAGCACCTGCCCCGGCCGCATCGCGCGCGTGAACGATGTCTCCGCGTTCTCGACGCGGAGCCATGTGGACTGGCAGCGGTACTGGAGGCACTCGTTGCGCGTGAGCGCGCCCGGCAGGAGCTTGGCCTCGCAGAGGATCTGGAAGCCGTTGCACGAGCCCAGGACGAGACCGCCCTTTGCCACGAACTCGGGCAGCGCCTCGACCACCGGGGAGCGCCCGGCGACGGCGCCGGCCCGCAGGTAGTCGCCGTAGGAGAAACCGCCGGGGAGGATCAGGCAGTCGAAGTCGGCCAGCTGGGCGTCCCGGTGCCAGACGTAGCGCACCGGCTGGTGGAGGACCTCGCTGACGATGTAGTGAAAATCGCAATCACTCCACGTGCCCGGGAACACCACGACGCCGAAGTTCATGGGGCTAGGTCATCCTCCCTGTGTGGGTGCAACCCCACTCTACCCTGCCCGTCCTGATCTGACAAGAGGCAGGGAGGTTAGCCCACCATCTCGACCGTGAAATCCTCGATCACGGGGTTGGCGAGGAGCTTCGAGCACATCTCCTCGATCCGCCGCCGTGCCGCCTCGGCGCTCGTCCCGTTGACCTCGAGCTCGAGGAGCTTGCCCACCCGCAGGGCCTCGACCTCGGCGAAGCCCAGGCCCTGGAGCGCCCGCTGGACGGAGGCGCCCTGGACGTCCAGGATGCCGGGCTTGAGCCTTACTAAGACGCGGGCCCTCACGATCCCGACCCCACGATGCGCCGGTAGACCTCCTGGTACGCCTCTTCCACGTTGCCGAGGTCTCGGCGGAAACGGTCCTTGTCGAGCTTCTCCAGCGTATCGGCATCCCAGAGCCGGCAGGTGTCGGGGCTGATCTCGTCGCCCAGGTAGAGCTTGCCGCCGTGGCGACCGAACTCCAGCTTGAAGTCCACGAGGATCAGGCCCTTTCGCTTGAGGAGAGGGCGGAGCACGGCGTTGACCTTGAGCGCCATGCGCCTGAGCCACACCAGCTCCTTGGGCGTGGCGAGCTTGAGCATGCGCACGTGGTCCTCGGTGATCATTGGATCGCCGAGCGGGTCCGACTTGTAGAAGAGCTCACAGATCGGCGGCTTGATCGCCACGCCCTCCTCGAGACCCGTGCGCTTGGCGAGCGTGCCCGCCACCATGTTGCGGGGTATCACTTCGATCTTGATGATGTCCAGCTTGCGGCAGAGCATCTCGCGGTCGGACAGGGTGGCGAGATAGTGCGTCGGAATGCCCGCCTTGGCGAGCCGCTGGAAGAGCGCGGCGGACATCTTGTTGTTGATCACGCCCTTGCCGACGATGGTGCCGCGCTTCAGCGCATTGAAGGCCGTGGCGTCGTCCTTGAAGTACTGGATGACCTTGCCCGGATCGTCGGTCGCGTAGACGATCTTGGCCTTACCTTCGTAGAGCTTGTCCCGCTTCTCCATGTCAGGGATTCCTCAGAGCAAACCAGCTCGGCGATAGATGGCGTCCACGTTTCTGAGATACCAGGTCGGCTCGAAGCAGGCTTTCAGATCGGCGGGATCGAGGTGCGCCGTCACGTCGGGGTCGGCGGCGAGCAGCGCGTGGAAATCGGTCCGCTCGCGCCAGGCCCGCATGGCGTTCCGTTGGACGATCTCGTGGGCCTGCTGGCGCGGCAGGCCCTTGTCGGCGAGCTTGAGCAGCACGCGCTGGGAGAACATGAGGCCGTAGCTCCGTTCCATGTTCTCCTTCATCCGCTCCGGGTACACCTGGAGCCCTTCGATGATCCCGGTCATCCGGTGGAGCATGTAGTCAACGAGAATGGTCGAGTCCGGCAGGATGACGCGCTCGACCGAGGAGTGGCTGATGTCCCGCTCGTGCCACAGGGCGACGTTCTCGAGCGCCGCCAGGGCATTGGTCCGGACGAGCCGCGCCAGCCCGCTCACGTTCTCGCTACCGACCGGGTTGCGCTTGTGCGGCATGGAGCTCGAGCCCTTCTGCCCCTCCGCGAACGGCTCCTCGGCCTCCAGGATCTCGGTGCGCTGGAGCGAGCGGATCTCCACCGCGACCTTCTCGAGCGAGGCGGCGACGATGGCCAACACCGCGCACAGCTCCGCGTGGCGGTCGCGCTGGACGACCTGGGTCGAGATCGGATCGGGCTCGAGGCCGAGCAGGCGGCAGACCTCCTCCTCGACGTCGGGGTCGACGTGGGCGAAGGTGCCGATCGACCCCGAGATCTTCCCGACCCTGACCGCCTCCTTGGCCCGCTTGAGCCGGTCGATGTTGCGCCCGGCCTCGGCATACCAGAGCGCCGGCTTGAGGCCGAACACCATGGGCTCGGCGTGGACACCATGACTGCGCCCGACGCAGAGCGTGTCCTTGTGGCGGAGCGCGAGGGTGCGCAGCGCGCCTCGGAAGCGCTCGAGCTCGCCCAGCAGCACCTCGCAGGCCTGCTGGAGCTGGAGGGCAAGCGCCGTGTCCAGGACATCGGAGGACGTCATGCCGATGTGGACGTAGCGCGAATCCGCCCCGATGGACTCCTCGAGGTTGGTCAGGAAGGCGATGACGTCATGACGCGTCTTGGCTTCGATCTCGTCGATCCGCGCCGCGTCCACCCGGGCCTTGGCCTTGATCCGGCCGAGGGCGTCCGCCGGGATGACGCCGCGCTTCGCGTAGACCTCGCACACGGCCAGCTCGACCTTGAGCCACGCCTCGTACTTGGCGTCCTGGCTCCAGAGGTGGGCCATCTCCGGGCGCGAATAGCGCGGAATCATGTCTGGGCGCCAAACTCTCTCGGGAGGTTTCTCTTGTCCACGGGGCCCAGAGTGACGAGGCAGAGCTGCTCCTCGTCGAGCACGCGATGGATGAGGGCCTCGACCTCGTCGGGGCGCACCCGGTCGATCTCGCCCAGCATCTCGTCCACCGAGTGGAACGCGCCGAAGCGCAGCTCCTGCCTCGCCAGCCGGTTCATCCTGGAGGACGACGACTCGAGCGAGAGCATGAGGTTGCCCTTGAGGTGGTCCTTCGCGCGGGCAAGCTCGTCGGCCGTCACCCCGTCCTTCTTGAGCGCCCGCACCTCGTGGAGGAAGGCCTTAAGCACCTTGCCGAAGTTGCCCGCTTCGGTGCCGGCGTAGAGATACACGAGGCCGCTGTCGCGAAACTGCTGGGCG
This sequence comes from Candidatus Methylomirabilota bacterium, assembly GCA_035936835.1. Taxonomy (NCBI): domain Bacteria; phylum Methylomirabilota (SeqCode); species Candidatus Methylomirabilota bacterium. The sequence goes on from DASYVT010000135.1 coordinate 65,620, forward strand.
CCGGAATGGACGGAGTAGACGAGCCCTTGGCGCTCGCGTACCTCCTGGAAGAGCCGGGAGGACATGCTGCCGCCCATGATGTCGTTCAGGAGGTACAGCGCGTAGCGATCGGGCGCCGTGTCCGACACGCCGGGAAAGCCCAGGACCACCTGCACCTGCTCGAGCGGCTTGGAGACCATGTGCACACCCGGCAGCAAGGTCGGGGCGGTGCTCGCATGCTGGGCCGCGGGCCGGGTAAAGCCGTCGAAGTGCCTGGCGAAGGCGTCCACGACGCGCGCGTGTTCGGCGTTGCCGGCCACGGCAACGGTTATCTTGGCCGGGGCGTACTCGGTGTGGAAGTGGCGCAGGATGGTGTCGCGGTCGAGCGCCTCGACCACCTCGCGCCGCCCGAGGATGGGACGCCCGAGCGGGTGCCCCGGCCAGGCCTTGTCCAGGAAGAGATCGTGGACCAGGTCGTCCGGCGTGTCCTCCACCATCTTGATCTCCTGGAAGACCACCGCCTTCTCGCGCTCGATGTCGCCGGGGGCGAAGCGGGGCCGCAGGAGGACGTCGGCCAGGAGCTCGGCCGCCATCTCGAGGTGCTCGTCGAGCACGCTGACGTAGAAGCAGGTGTGCTCCTTGGCGGTGAAGGCGTCCATCTGCCCGCCCACCGAGTCGATCGCGCGGGCGATGTCCTCGGCCGAGCGGGTGTCGGTGCCCTTGAAGACGAGGTGCTCGATGAGGTGGGAGATCCCGCCGCGCTCGAGGGGCTCGACGCGCGAGCCCGTCTCGACCCAGATGCCGACGGCGACGGAGCGCACCCAGGGCAGCGACTCCGTGACCACGCGGATGCCGTTCGGCAGCACCGTCTTGCGGTACGCCTCCGCCCGGCTAGGCGATGCCACGCGCCCCGCTCCTCTCCATCGGCGCTAGGCGCCGGCCGTGGGTGCGATCTTCAGCTTCTCCTTGTCGGCCAGCGCCGGCTGGTCGCGCAGCGCCTGCTTTCGCGAGAGCCGGACCTTGCCGTTGGCGTCGATCTCGATGGCCTTGACCAGCACCTCGTCACCCTCGGTCAGCACGTCGCCGACGGCGCGGATGCGCGCCTCGGCGATCTGCGAGATGTGCAGGAGCCCTTCGGTCCCCTGCATGATCTCGACGAAGGCGCCGAACTCCTTGATGCTCTTGACCTTGCCCAGGTAGATGCGGTCCAGCTCCGCCTCGCGGCAGATGTCCTGGATGATGTCCACCGCCATCTGCGCCTTCTCGCTGGACGACGAGAACACCGTCACCTTGCCGTCGTCCTCGACGTCGATCTTGGCGCCAGTCTTCTCCTGGATGCTGCGGATGACCTTGCCGCCTGGGCCGATGATCTCCCGGATCTTCTCCGGCCGGATGCGGATGGTGACGAAGCGCGGCGCGTACTCGGACAGCACCGCCCGCGGCGCCTTGATCGTCTCGGCCATCTTTGCCAGCACGTGCAGCCGGGCTTCGCGGGCCTGCGCGAGGGCCTGGCGCATGATGTCGACGGACACCCCCGCGATTTTGATGTCCATCTGGAGCGCCGTGATGCCCTTCTCCGTGCCGGCGACCTTGAAGTCCATATCGCCGTAGTGGTCCTCGCTGCCCATGATGTCGGTCAGGATCCCGACCTTGTCGCCTTCCTTGACGAGGCCCATGGCGATGCCCGCCACGGGCGCCTTGAGCGGCACGCCCGCGTCCATCAGCGACATAGACGCGCCGCACACCGTCGCCATCGAGGAGGAACCGTTGGACTCGAGGATCTCGGAGACGATGCGGATCGTGTACGGGAACACTTCCTTGGTCGGCAGCACGGCGGCGATCGCCCGATGGGCCAGCGCTCCGTGGCCGATCTCGCGGCGACCGGGGTTGCCGAAGCGCTTCACCTCGCCGGTGGAGAACGAGGGGAAGTTGTAGTGGAGCATGAAGTTCCGGTAGCTGTCGCCTTCGAAGGACTCCATCTTCTGCTCGTCGTTCTTGGTGCCGAGGGTCGCGGCGACCAGAGCCTGGGTCTCGCCGCGCGTGAAGAGCGCCGAGCCGTGGGCCCGCGGCAGGTAGGCGACCTCCGACCAGATCGGCCGGACCTCCTTGACGCTGCGTCCGTCGACGCGGATGCCCTTGTCCACGATCAGGCGCCGGACCTCTGCCTTCTCGACCTTCTCGAAGTACTCGCGCGCCTTGGCCTTCGAAGCCGGCTCGTCGGGCACGTGATCCACGCTCGTAAGATGGGCCCACACCGCCTCGAACGCCGCCGCCATGGCTTCGGCCCTCGCCTGCTTCTGATGGATGGCCAGCACCTCCACCACGCGCGGGGCCGCCACCTGCTGGACCTTGGCCTGGAGCGCGGGATCCGAACCCGCCTGCGCGTCGAAGGCCCATCGCGGCTTGGCCGCCTGCCCGATCAGCTCCTTCTGGATACGCACGAGCTGCTTGCAGTACTCGTGGCCGAAGGCGAGCGCCTCGAGCATCTGGTCTTCGGGAACCTCGAGGCCGCCGGACTCGACCATGAGGACCGCGTCCTCGGTGGCCGCCATCACGAGCTCGAGCGTCCCGGCCGCGACCTGCGCGTACGTCGGGTTGACCACGAGCTTGCCGTCGGTCATGGTCACGCGCACGGCGCCGATGGGCCCCGCGAAGGGGATGCCCGAGAGGCAGAGCGCGGCGGAGGAGCCGATCATGGCCAGCACGTCGGGGTCGTTTTCGTTGTCAGCCGAGATGACGAGGTTGATCACCTGCATTTCGTTGCGGAAGTTCTTCGGGAACAGGGGGCGGATGGGGCGGTCGATCAGGCGGCAGGTCAGCGTCTCTTTTTCGTCCGGCCGGCCCTCGCGCTTAAAGAAGCCGCCGGGGATCTTCCCGCCGGCGTAGGCCTTCTCGCGGTACTCGACCGTGAGCGGCAGGAAGTCGCGGCCTTCCATGGGCGACCTGGTCGCGACCACGGTGGACAGCACGACGGTGCCGCCGCAGCGGACGACGACGGCGCCGTCGGCCTGCTTGGCGACCTTGCCGGTTTCGATCGAGATAGCGGTGCCGTTGAGCTTGGTTTGTACAGTATGACTCGTCATGAGATCAATCTTTCTCCAGCCAATGAGGCGTGGGCAGCCAACGAAGCGGCGGCCGCCGGCGATGAAGCGGCAGCAAGCGGTGCCCGGGCTGATTCAGGGGTGTGGGAAACGTGGGTCCTGCGCGCCCGGCACGTCCGGGCCGTCGAGGGTCGACTCCAGTCGGGATCCGCGGTCACTTGCGGATTCCGAGCTTATCCGTCACGACTCGGTAGCGCTCCGTGTCCTTCTTGCGCAGGTACTCGAGCAGCCCGCGGCGTTTGCCGATGAGCATGAGCAGGCCGCGACGCGAGTGGTGATCTTTCTGGTGGGTCTTGAAGTGGTCCGTCAGCCCGTTGATCCGCTCGGACAGGAGCGCGATCTGCACCTCGGGTGACCCGGTGTCCCCTTCGTGGGTCTTGAACTGCTCGATGAGGCCCTTCTTCTTCTCTACGGACAGCTTCATGCGCGGATCCTCCCGGGGGTTCCCCCCCCAATCGCCACGCCCCCAGGGCCCTGGCCGCGGCTCCGATGGGACGGGTTCGTGTGGATAGCCTAAACCTTCAAGGACAAAAGGAGTTTACCACGGGCGCTGCGAGGTGTAAAGCCGCTCAGGACTATGCCGTGCGACCACCCTGGCGCGCCCGCGCGGCCTCGATGTCGGCCGTCACCTGACGCTTGAGCGCGTCCACCCCGGAGAACTTCATCTCGGGCCGGATGCGGTCCAGGAACTCGAGTCTGAGCGTCCGGTCGTAGAGGTCGCCCGAGAAGTCGAGGAGGTAGGCCTCGACCCAGTACTGGTTCTCGCCGAAGGTCGGCCGGTAGCCGACATTGACCACGGCGTCGGCCGCCCCGCCATCCCCACTGCCGGCCCCACTGCCGGCCCCACTGCCGGCCCCACTGCCGACCCAAGTCGCCCGCGCGACGTAGACGCCCGCCGCCAGCGCCAGCGGCCTGTCGGGGCGGAGGTTGGCCGTGGGGAAGCCGAGCGTCCTCCCCCGCCCCGCCCCCCGCAGCACAGCGCCCGTGATGGCGTAGGGATGGCCGAGCAGCTCGGCCGCATGGGCGGCGTCGCCTTCGTGTAGCAGTGCGCGAATCGCGCCCGAGGACACGGTCTGCCCGCGCAACCTGAGCGGCGGCAGCACGCGCGCGGCGAAACCGTGTTGGGGCCCGAGCTCGGTCAGGAGCGCCGCCGTGCCGCGAGCGTCGTGACCGAAGGTGTGATTGAAGCCCACGACGATCTCCTTGGCGCCGAGCGTGCCCGCGAGCACGTCCCGCACGAAGGCCTCGGCCTCCATGCGCGAGAACTCGAGCGTGAAGGGGATGACCAGCGCCGCATCGGCGCCCAGGCCATCGATCCGCCCAAGGTTGTCCTCGAGGGTGGCGATAGGCAGCGGCGCCCGCTCCGGCCACAGCACGCTCGCCGGATGCGGGTCGAAGGTGCAGACAACCGAGGGCAGGCCGAGGGCGCGGCCCCGCTCGACGGCTGTCGTGATGAGCTTCGCGTGGGCGAGATGGATGCCGTCGAAGGCGCCCAGCGCCGCCACGCAGGGCCGAAGGTCAGGCGGGTAGGACGCGAGGCCGCGGAGGATCCGCATGGAGGAGCCGTTCAGGCTTGACGTGTGCGCCGCGCCGCGCGCCGATCCCGAGGAAGACGCCATCCGGGCCGTACACGCGAACGGGACCGGGCGCGCCGGGGTCCGTCACCGACTGCCCGTTGACGAAGGCGCGTGCGCCATCCGACGACAACCGCGCCTCCTGCATGACCGCGAGCGCCGAGTCGGGCGGGAGCAGCCGCGGCCAGAGCGCGCCGCCGTCGCGGGCCTCGCGCACGGTCTCCCACGTCACCGCGTCTTCCAGGCGGTACGGGCCCACGCGCGTACGCACGAGCGTCGCCAGCGCGCCGCCGGGCCCGAGCGCCGCGCCGAGATCGGCGGCGAGCGTCCGGACGTAGAAGCCCTTGCCGCAGCGGACGCGAATGGTGAAGTCCGGCAGCGCGAGGGATTCGAGCGCGATCGAGTGCACCGTCACCTCGCGCGGCCGTCGCTCGACCTCGACGCCCTCGCGCGCCAGCTCGTAGAGCCGGCGCCCCTCGTGGTGGAGCGCCGAGTACATGGGCGGCACCTGGCAGACGCTCCCGACGAAGGCGAGGAGCTCCCGCTCGACGTCCGCGACGCCGAGGCCTGGCACCGGCCGCGTCTCGAGCACCGCCCCCGAGAGGTCCTGGGTGTCGGTCGTGACGCCGAGCCGCACCGTCGCGAGGTACTCCTTGTCGAGGTCCACGAGGTAGGGGGTGAGCTTCGTCGCCTCGCCGACCAGGATAGGCAAAAGGCCAGTAGCCGCCGGGTCGAGCGTGCCGCCGTGACCGATCTTGGGCGCGCGCAGCACCCGGCGCAGGTGCGCCACGACCTGGAAGGACGTGAGGCCGGCGCCCTTGTCCACCGGCAGCACGCCGGAGCGCCCGGCCTGGATCACTTCTCGAGTCACGGTCGCGCGGCGCCCAGCGACTCGCGCACGACTTTGAGCAGAGCCGCCGAGGCCTCGGCCAGCGTGCCCGAGAGCGTGCAGCCTGCGGCGTTCTCGTGGCCGCCGCCGCCGAAGCGGTGGGCGATGGCGTTGACCGGCACGTCGCCCTTGCCGCGCAGGCTCGCCTTGATCTTCCCCGGCGCCTCTTCGCTGAACAGCACCGCGACCTTGACCCCGCGCACCGAGCGCGGATAGCCGACGAGGTCCTCGGCCTCGAGGAACTCGCGCGAGACGAGGCCGCGCGGCACGCAGAGCCACGCGACCTGCCCGTCGTCGCTGATCTCGACCCGCCGCAGGACCTCGCCGAGCTGGACCAGCGAGTCCCCGGCACGCTGCTGGTAGAGGCGGTCGGAGACGAGGGCCGGGTCGGCGCCGGCCGCCGCCAGCTCCGCCGCGATCCTGAACGTGCGGGGTGTCGTGTTGGAGTAGCGGAAGGAGCCCGTGTCGGTGTGGATGGCCGTGAAGAGGTTGAGCGCCACCGCGGGCGTCACCCGGAGCCCGAGCGCGCGCACGAGGTCGAAGACCATTTCCCCGGTCGCGGCCGCCGACGGATCGATCCAGTCGACCGTGCCGTAGCGCCGGTTGTCGGGGTGATGGTCGATGTTGAGCACCCGCGTCTGGGGCCCGCGCGCGCCCTCGAGCAGCCCCTCCGAGCGGGCGGGATTGGGACAGTCGGTCATGACGATGATATCGAACGTCACCGGGGCCGCCTTCCACACCTGCCAGCGGTCGACGCCGGGAAGGAAGGAGAGAGTCTCCGGAACGGGGTGCGGCCCGGCAAAGGTCACCGACGCGCCGGCGGCGCCGAGCACGAGCCCGAGGCCGAAGAGCGTGCCCAGGACGTCACCGTCGGGGTGGACGTGGCCGAGACAGAGCACACTGCCGGACGGGTCCGAGAGGCTCTCGAGCAGTTGCGGCGGAGGGGTGACCGAGAACCCCTGGCTCACTCGTCGTCTCCCGCGGGTCCGTCATCGAGCCGGAGCCCGGCCAGCAGCGATTGGATATGCGCCGCATGCTCCATGGAGCGGTCAGGGCGGAAGGCCAGCTGGGGCGTCACGCGGAGGTCGAGATGCTTCCGCAACCAGTTCCAGACGAAACCGCGGGCGCTCTCGAGCGCCTTGAACGACTTGGCCCACTGTTCCTCCGGCCCGAGGACGGAGACGTAGACACGGGCGAGCTTCAAGTCGGCCGTCGTGTCCACCTCCGTCACGGTCACGAAGCCCAGCCGCGGGTCCTTGATCTGACGCTGGAGGACCGCGGAGATCTCCTCCTTGATGAGTTGGTTGACGCGCTCGAGCCTCTTGCCTTGCATGGCTATGCAGTGCGAGCCGAGACGCGGCCGAGCTGCCGCAGGCACGAGCGCGTGGCAGTACGAGGTGAGCGCTGAAGGCGCGAACCGAGGGCTGAGTTGATCGCGAGCGGTGAAATGTTCATAAAATCTCCACCTGAATATCGGTGACGTATCCGTCCACGTTGTCCTCGATGTAATCGAGCGCCTTGGAGATGACCTCGTTGGCGTGGCGCGAATCGCCCGAGACGCAGGCGACGGCGAGCGTGGCCCGCTGCCAGGCGTCGTGGTGGTCCACTTCCGCAACGGAGATCTCGAAGCGCTGGCGGAGCTTGTCCTTGAGGCCCTTCAAGACGTGGCGCTTGCCCTTGAGCGAGCCCACGTCCGGCAGGTGCAGCTCGACGGTGCCGACCGCCACCCGCGCCGCCGACACGCTAGAGGCTCCGAGCGACTTCCTCGGTCGTATAGGCCTCGATGATGTCGCCGGGCTGGACGCCCTTGACCCCCTCGACCCCGATGCCGCACTCGAGCCCCTGCAGGACCTCGCGGACATCGTCCTTGAAGCGCTTGAGGGAGGCGATGGTGTTCTCGCCGAGCAGGGTGTCGCCCCGCTTGATGCGGATCCGCGCCGTCCGGATGATCTTGCCCTCGATCACAACGCAACCGAAGATCGTCCCCACCTTGGAGATGGGGAAGAGTTGCTTGACCTGGGCGCGGCCGTGGACCGTCTCGCGGATCTCCGGCGCGAGCATGCCGCTGAGCGCCGCCTTGACGTCGTTGATGACGTCGTAGATGACGCTGTAGTTCCTGAGGTCCACGCCGTCGGACTGGGCCTGGCTTGCGGCCTTGGGCTCGGCCTTGACGTTGAAGCCGAGCACGATGGCGTTCGAGGCCGAAGCGAGCATGACGTCGGACTCGTTGACCGCGCCCACGGAACCGTGGATGACCTTGAGACGCACCTCGTCGGTCGACAATCGCTCGAGAGACTCCGTCAGCGCCTCGACCGAGCCCTGCACGTCGGCCTTGAGCACAAGCCGCAGCTCCTTGACCTCGCCCGCCTCGATCTGCTTGTGCAGGTCCTCCAGCGTGATCCGCGCGGTGCCCTTGCCCTTGAGACGGTCACGGTCGGCGCGCACGGTCGCGATCTGCCGCGCCTTGCGCTCGTCCGCGACGACCAGCAGGGTGTCGCCCGCCTGGGGCACGCCCGAGAGGCCGAGGATCTCGACCGGGTCCGAGGGCTCGGCCTTGGTGACTTTCTTGCCGCGGTCGCTGAACATGGCGCGGACCCGGCCCGAGTGCTGGCCAATGACGACCGCGTCGCCTTCCTTGAGCGTGCCCGACTGGATCAGCACCGTCGCCACCGGGCCGCGGCCTCGATCCAGCCGGCCTTCGACGATGATGCCGCGAGCGGCCCGGTTCGGGTTGGCGCGCAGCTCCAGCACCTCCGCCTGGAGCGCCGTCATCTCGAGCAGCTGCGGGATGCCGTCGCCGCGCTTGGCGGAGGTCGGGATGAAGATGGTCTGGCCACCCCAGTCCTCGGGCACGAGGCCCAGGTTCGACAGCTCGCGCTTGACGCGGTCGGGGTCGCTGCCCGGCTTGTCGATCTTGTTGACCGCGACGAGGATCGGCACGTTCGCGGCCTTGGCATGGTTGACGGCCTCGACCGTCTGCGGCATCACGCCGTCGTCGGCCGCCACGACGAGGATGACGATGTCCGTCGCCTGGGCGCCGCGGGCGCGCATGGCCGTGAAAGCCTCGTGACCCGGGGTGTCGAGGAACGTAACCTTGCCGTGGGAGGTCTCGACCTGGTAGGCGCCGATGTGCTGGGTGATGCCTCCAGCCTCCTTCTCCGCCACCTTGGTGGTCCTGATCGCGTCGAGGAGCGACGTCTTGCCGTGGTCGACGTGGCCCATGACGGTGACCACCGGCGGGCGCAGCTTGAGCTGACCTGGATCTGTCTCCTCCTCCTCCAAGATGTCGCCCTCGAGCGAGCGAATCTCCACGTCGAAGTAGAACTTGTCGGCAACGAGCTTGGCCGCCGTCGGGTCCAACACCTCGTTGACGGTGGCCATGACGCCCAGGTCGAGGAGCGCCTTGATCACCTCGCCGGACTTGTGACGCATGGCCGCCGCCAGCTCACCGACGGTCACGGATTCCGGCAGCTTGATCAACTCGCGCTTGATCTCGACGGGCGGCTCGGGCGGGGTCGGCTCGGGCCTGGGCTCTCGCTTGACCTCCACCTTGGGAGGTGCGGCCGGCGCCACAGGCGCCGCGGCGGCAGGACGCGCGGGCACGGCGGGCCTCGCGGGCACGGGCGGCGCTGCGGGACCGACTGCCGCAGGCGGCATCCCGATTCGCGGCTGGGTCGGCGGGGCCGGCGCCGTCGGACGGAGAAGCGTCGGCTCCTTCCTGAGGACCATCGGCGCCGGAGGCGGAGCGACGGGAGTTGGATCAGCCGCAGGCGCGGGAGCGGGGACCGGCTCCGCGATCGGAGCGGCGCTGTGGCGGAAGAGCGTCGCCGCGGGCTTGATCTCTTCCGCGGGCTCCGGCGCCAGAGGCGTCTCGGCCTCGATCGTCACGACCTTCTTGCGCGTGCCCTTGGGTGCCGTCGCTGACCCGGCGGCTTTCTTCTTCGCGACCGCGGGCTCCTCGGCCTCGCCCGGGGCGGGCCTGGCCTTGGGCGCCCGCTTGGGCTTGGCTTCTTCGGGCAAGTCCCGGCCGCGGCCCAGCTTGACCCGCAGCTCGTTCGCCGTCGCCACCTGCAGCGGGCTCATCGCCCGCATCGCCTTCTGGCCCATCGCCTCGAGGGCGACGATCAAATCCTTGCTGGTGACACCCAGCTCCTTCGCGAGGTCGATGACCTTGATTCGTGCCGCCACAGCCTGCTTACCTCCTTGCCTTGTCGTTCACGACCCGGCCGTTCAGAATCGCCGCCGCGCCCGATGCGGGCGGCTCGCAGGGCCGCTTGAACGCATGCCCGAGCCGGCCCGTGTGGAGGGCCTTGCCCAGGCACCCGGGATCGGGGCACACGTACGCACCCCGCCCTTCGGCCCGACCACCGTCATCCACGTGTACCCGCCCGTCCGCGCCGCGCACCAGCCGCACGAGCGCGGCCTTGGGCCGGACCTTCCGGCACCCGATGCAGGTCCGCTGGGGCGCCGCCGTCACTCAGCGGAGGTCCTCGCCACGCTCTCTGGAGGCGCCTCGACTGCCCGGACTTGCTCCGCTGGCAGGACTTGCTCCGCCGGCGGGACATCGTCCGCCGCCGGGAGCGCATCGCCCGCGACTTCCTCGACTGCTTCAGGCGCAGGATCCACGCGCGGGTGCTGCTCGATCCACTCCTGCGCTGCGGCGAGGATCCCCGCCGCCTTCTTCTCGCCGAGGCCGGGCACGGCCTCGAGAGCCTCGAGCCCCGCCTGGACGATGCGCGCCGGGGAAAAGAGGCCGTGCTCCACGAGCCGCTCGATCATCTGCGGACCGACGCCCGGGAACTCCGCGAGCGCCTCCCGGCCGTGGGCCAACTCCTCCTCCACAAGGCGGCGCTCCTCCTCGACCTCGCCCTCGCTCTTGATGTCCACGTGCAGCCCGGTCAGCTTGGCCGCGAGGCGCGCATTCTGCCCCCGTTTCCCGATGGCGAGCGAGAGCTGGTTGTCCGGCACGATCACCAGCGCCGAGCGCGGCCCCCCGCTCTCGTCGGCCGGGCCGAGGGTCACCGACGAGACCTTGGCCGGGGACAACGCCCGCGCCATGAAGGTCGCCGGGTCCGGCGCCCACTCGACGATGTCGATCTTCTCGCTCCGCAGCTCGCGGCTGATCACCTGGATCCGGGTGCCGCGGAGCCCCACGCAGGCGCCGATGGGATCGACGTCGCGCTTGGTGGACATGACGGCGACCTTGGCGCGCTCCCCGGGCTCGCGCGCGGCGGCCTTGACCTGCACGATGCCCTCCGCGATCTCGGGGATCTCGGCCTCGAAGAGACGGACGAGGAATCCCGCGTCGGCACGCGACAGTAGAATTTGCGGTCCCTTGGCGGTCTTCTTGACCTCCTGGACGAAGGCGCGGACGCGATCGTTGGGGTTGTAGCGCTCCCCCGGGATTTGCTCGCGCTCGGTGATCACCGCCTCGGCCTTGCCGAGGTCCACGATCACGTTGCGCTTCTCGATCCGGTGCACCGTGCCGCGGATGATCTTGCCCTGCTTGTCGATGAAGTCCGAGTAGACCGCGTCGCGCTCGGCGTCCCGCACGCGCTGCAGGATGACCTGCTTGGCCGTCTGCGCGGCGATGCGGCCGAACTCCTGGGTCGGCAGCCCGATCTCGATCTCGTCCTCGAGCTCCGCTTCGGCGTTGAGCTTCTGCGCCTCGGTGAGCGCGATCTCGAGCTTGGGGTCCGCGACGGTCTCGACCACCTTCTTGCGCGCGAAGACTTTGAGCACCCCCGTGTGGCGGTCGAGCTCCATCCGCGTGTTGTCGGCCACGCCCATGGTCTTCTTGGACGCCGACAGGAGGGCGGACTCCAGCGCCTCGAAGAGGATCTCTTTGTCGATCCCCTTCTCCGTGGCCATTTGCCCGATGACGTAGATCAGTTCTTTGTTCATCGTGTCGCTGCCCGTTCACTTCCGCCTGAACGCCGGGTCGAGACGCGCCTTCGTCAGCAGCGCCCGCGGAACCTCGGCGGTCTGCCCGTCCGGCGCCGCGATGGCCAGTCGCTCGGGCCCGGCCGCTTCCAGCCGCCCCGCGAATTCCAGCCGCCCGTCCACCGGCTCGCGCACCCAGCACCGCACGTCCTTGCCTAATGCCCAGGTGAACTCACGGTCGGTCCTGAGCTCGCGGTCGAGCCCCGGAGAGGACACCTCTAGGTCGTAGCTCTCCAGAATCAGCCCGGATACGTCGAGCACGTCACCCGCCTCGTGGCTCAGGCGCTGGCAGTCGACGACCCCCGCCCCACCCGGCTTGTCCACGAAGAACCGCAGAACCCAGCGCCGCCCCTCCCGGCGCCATTGGAGATCCACCAGCCGGAGCGCGTGGGCCTCCAGGACCGGCGAGACGACGGCCTCGACCTTGGCCAGGAACGCCTCCCCGTCACCCGCCCGAGGGTCCATCTCCGTCCACCCCCTGCCCCGTAGAGAACAAAAAAGTGGGCGGCGCCCACTTTTGTCAAAACTTTAGCACATGTAGCCACCACCCGCAAGGCTCACCGAGCGTCATAGAGTAACTCAAGGAGTGGGGGTGATCCAAGGAGTGGGGGCGCGAGGGGTGCCTCAAGCCATGGCGAGCCCTTTCGCGATGTCGCGGACGGCGTCAAGGACCCCGTCACAGGGCACCTTCCGGTCCGCCCGCGTCGCCCGCTCGCGGATCTCGACCACACCCTCCTTGGCGAGCGCGTTGCCGACCGTGATCCGGATCGGCACGCCAAGCAGGTCGGCGTCCTTGAACTTGACGCCCGCGCGCTCGTCGCGGTCGTCCATCAGGACGTCGAAGCCGGCCCCCGCCAGCGCCCGTTCGATCTCCTCGGCGGCCGCCATCTGGGCGGCATCCTTGATCGCGATAGGTACGAGGTGCACGTGGAAGGGCGCGATGGCCCAGGGCCAGATGATCCCGTCGGCATCGTGGTGCTGCTCAACGGCGGCGGCCGCGATCCTCGCGGGGCCGATGCCATAGGAGCCCATCACGATCGGCTGCTGCTGCCCCTGCTCGTCGAGATACATGGCGCCCAGGGGCTCAGAGAACTTCGTGCCGAGCTTGAAGATGTTGCCAACCTCGATGACGCGCTCGACCGCGAGCGGCTTGCCGCACATGGGGCAGCCTTCGCCCGGCAGCGCGACCTGGAGGTCGGCCCAGTCGCAGGCGAAGTCCTTCCCCGGCGTGACCCCGACCAGGTGGTAGCCATCGCGGCCGGCACCCACGACGTAGGCTCCGCTCTTGAGCGACTCGTCCGCCACGATGCGGGCGACACCCTTCGCTCCCACGGGCCCGACAGAGCCCACGGAGACGCCGAGGTGCTTGAGGATCTCCTCTGGGTGGGCGGCGCGCGCCTCCGCTCGGAGCGCACGGGTCAACTTCCGCTCGTGCAGGTTGTGATCACCGCGCACGAGGACCAGCACCGCCTGCTCACCGGCCATGAAGACGAGCGACTTGATGGTGCAGGCGGGGTCTATCTGAAGCATGGCCGAGACCTCTGCGATGGTCCGGGCCCCGGGTGTCGCGACTTCGCGGCGCCCGGCCTCGGGAAGCCCGGCCGGTAGGGGCACACCGCGGGCCAGCTCGACATTGGCGCCATAGCCGCAACCGGCGCACAGGGCGACGTCGTCTTCTCCGGCGTCCGACGGCGCCATGAACTCCTCGGACCCAGAGCCTCCCATCATGCCGGGATCCGAGTTGACAATGACGTAGCGCAGACCGCTGCGGTCGAAGATCTTGCAATAGGCCTGCCTGTGGGCGCTGTAGGAAACGTCGAGCGCCGCCGTGTCGGGGTCGAGGGTGTAGGAGTCCTTCATCAGGAACTCCCGCGTGCGGAGCACGCCGGAGCGCGGCCGCGCCTCGTCGCGCTCCTTGGTCTGGATCTGGTACCAAATCTGCGGCAGCTCGCGGTAGGAGCGGATCTCGCGTGCGGCGAGCCAGGCCACGACCTCCTCGTGGGTCATGCCGAGGCACATGTCGCGCTGGTTGCGGTCCTTGAGCCGGAACATCTCCCCGCCGATCACGTCCCAGCGCCCCGACTGCCGCCAGATCTCGGCCGGGTGGAGGACCGGCATCGTGATCTCCTGCCCTCCGATCGCGTTCATCTCCTCGCGGATGATCGCGTTGACCTTGTCGATGACGCGCTGTCCTAGCGGCAGGTACACGTAGATCCCCGCGGCCAGCTGGCGGACGAGCCCCGCCCGGACCATGAGCTTGTGGCTGATCGCCTCGGCGTCGGCAGGGTCCTCCCGCAGCGTCGGGATGAGCGAGCGGGTCCAGCGCATGGACTACGGCGCCGCCTTGACCTTGTTGGACCCGGGCACGCCCGGGTCGTAGATCAGGCGCTGGACAGGCTTCCCGCCCAGGATATGGGAGTCCAGAATCTCCTGGAGGTCGGACTCCTTGACGCCCGCGTACCAGACGTTGTCCGGGTAGACGACGATCATCGGGCCGTGGCCGCACTGCGAGAAGCAGCCGGACTTGTTCACGCGCACCTCGGCGTGCTTGCCCGCCGTGGCGGCGCCGGTACGGAGCGTCTTGACGTACTTCTCGACGTCACCTTGCTGGGGGCAGGTCTCGCCGGAAGTGCATACGAACACGTGGCAGCGGTATTGGCCCATGGGCGCTCGCCTCAGCGGAAGAAGCGGTTGAAGACGTCGAGCCGCGAGAGATCGTTGTACACGGCATAGACCATCAGCATCATCAGGAGCACGAAGCCGACCTGCTGCGCGATCTCGCGCTTGCGTTGCGAGATCGGCCGCCCGAGGACCGCCTCGCAGGCGAAGAAGAGCAGGTGGCCGCCGTCGAGCATGGGCACGGGCAAGAGATTCAGGACGGCGAGGTTGACGCTGATCAGCGCGGTGAACAGCGTGAGGTAGTTGATCCCTTGCCGCGCCTGTTCGCCTGCCGCCGCGGCGATCTGGATCGGGCCCCCGATATTCGACGGCGCCAGCTGCACGGTGACGAGCTTGTACATACCCTTGACCGTCAGGTACGTCCAATCCCAGGTTTTCAGCGCCCCTTCCCAGAGCGCGGTCGCCGGGTTGGAGCGGACGAACACGACACCGGCGCCCAGAGCCATCGAGTGGCTGACGCCGATCCGCCCCTTGCTCTCGGGACCGGTCGGCGCCGGCGTCACCGACAGCGTCAGCGTCTGCTCCCCGCGCTTGATCCCGAGGTCGGTCGGCTGCCCCGCGCGCCTGCTGATCGCGTCGGCGAAATCGTCCCACGAGCCGACGGGCTTGCCCTCAAGCGAGACGACGAGGTCGCCGGCCTTGAGCCCGGCCTTCGCGGCCGGCCCACCCGATACCACCTCCCCTATCTTGGCCTGGTCCGACACCGACTGCCGGGCGCCGAGGTCCCAGTAGTCCTGCTCGTCGCCGAAGAGATCGCGCCCCGCCACCCGCTGCGGCGTCACCGCGAGCGTACGCTCCCCGCCCGGACCGGTAACCTTCAGCTCGAGTTTGCGGCCACGCCCCTCCTGGACGAGCGACTGCACCTCGTCCCAGTACTGGACGGCGCGGCCGTCCACGGTCAGTACCTTGTCGCCCGCCATGATCCCGGCCTGCGCCGCCGCGCTGCCCTCGGCCACGCGGCCG
The DNA here is from genome assembly GCA_035936835.1 of Candidatus Methylomirabilota bacterium. Taxonomy (NCBI): domain Bacteria; phylum Methylomirabilota (SeqCode); species Candidatus Methylomirabilota bacterium. The sequence continues at coordinate 80,748 of DASYVT010000135.1, forward strand.
ACGACGGCCGGCACCACGGGCTTGCCCCAGATCATGAAGGCGAGCGCCGTCAGCACCACGGCGAGGACGAAGTTCATCCCGGGGCCCGCGAACACGATCAGAAAGCGCACCCACACGGGCTTGAGGTTGAAAGCGCGCGCGGGGTCCATCGCCCCGGTCTTGCCGCCTTCGAGGGGGTTCTCGTCGTCACCCATCATCTTGACGTAGCCGCCCATCGGGATGGCCGAGAGACAGTACTCCGTCTCCTTGCCCTTGAACCGCCACAGCACGGGGCCGAAGCCGATGGAGAAGCGCTCCACGCCCACGCCCGACAGGCGGGCCACGATGAAATGGCCCCATTCGTGGATGAGGATCAGGATGCCCAGCACCGCGACGAAGGCCACGATGGTCGTCACCGGCCCGCCCTCCCGGACACGCCTGCCGCGGCGGCGGGCGCCCCGCCGGGCAGCCGGCCCTCGACGAAGCGGCGCGTCTCGGCGTCGACGTCCATGCAGGTCTCGACGCTGTCGAGCGCGCGAGCGGGCACCCGCTCGAGCGCCAAGGCGATAAGCTCGGCGATCTGCGTGTAGCGGATCCTTCCTGCGAGGAAGGCGCCGACGGCGATCTCGTTCGCCGCGTTGAGGACCGCCGGAGCGCAGCCGGCCGCGGCCAGGGCCTGGCGGCAGAGCGCCAGGCACGGGAAGCGCTCGTCGTCCGGCTCCTCGAACGTAAGCGAGCCGACCTTCGTCAGGTCGAGCCGCTCCCCCGGCCACGGCAGACGATCGGGATAGTTGAGCGCGTACAGAATCGGGATGCCCATGTCGGCCACGCCCAGCTGGGCGATGACCGAGCCGTCCACGTATTCGACCATGGAGTGGATGATGGACTGCGGGTGCACCACCACCTGCACCTGCTCCGCAGGGAGGCCGAAGAGCCAGCGGGCTTCGATGACCTCGAGCCCCTTGTTCATGAGCGTGGCCGAATCCACCGTGATCTTGGCCCCCATCTTCCACGTGGGATGATTGAGCGCGTCCTCGACGGTGACCGAGGCCATGTCGGCCTTCGACATCCGGCGGAATGGTCCGCCCGAGGCCGTGAGGAGGATGCGATGGACCTGGCTCCGCTGCTGCCCCTCGAGGCACTGGAAGATGGCGCTGTGCTCGGAGTCGACCGGCAGGAGCGGCGCCTTGTGCCGTCTCGCGGCGGCCGTCATCAGGCTGCCCGCCATGACGAGCGGCTCCTTGTTCGCGATGGCCACGGCCTTGCCGGTCTCGATGGCGGCCATGGTGGGCAAGAGCCCGGCGCCGCCCACGATCGCCGAGAGGACGACGTCGGCTGGGACGTCGCGCGCCAGGGCAACGAGCCCGCGCGCGCCGCCCAAGATCTCCGGGCGCGGATGTCCGAGAGCCCGGGCCAGGACGTCCACCGCGCGCTCGTCGGCGAGCGCCACGACGCGCGGCCGGTGAGTCCGGCACAGCTCCGCCACGAGGTCAGGGTTTGTGCCGCGCGCGGCGAGGCCCTCGACCCGGAACTGACCGGGGAAGTGCTCGATCAGCTCCAGCGCGCGCCGACCCACCGAGCCCGTCGCCCCCAGCACCGTCAGCCGTTTCATGCGCTCCATGCCCTTCCGTACGTCACATAGTAGAACAGCACCGGCGCGTTGAAGAGGAAACCGTCGATCCGGTCGAGAATGCCGCCGTGCCCGGGGATGACATGCCCGGTGTCCTTGGTGCCCACGCTCCGCTTCAGCGCCGACTCGACCAGGTCACCCACCTGTCCGAGCACGCCGAGCAGGACGCCGACGGCGAGGGCGTCGCGCAGCCGCAGGCCCGGGAAGAGCCACCCGCCGGCGGTCAGCGCCGCGAGCAGCGAGGCCGCGAGCTGTGCTGTGGCGCCCTCGACCGTCTTGCCCGGACTGATACCGGGAGCCAGCTTGTGGCGGCCGAGCAGCGAGCCAACGCTATAGGCGGCCGTCTCCCCTATGCACGTCACCCAGACCAGCAGCAGGACCCAGTGGACGCCGTCGGGCAGCGCGCGGAGCGAGATCGCGTGGCCGAGGAGCCAGTTGACGTAGCAGACGCCGAGGAGCGTGACCGCCACGCGCTGCCAGCGGGCGGGGCCGGCGGCGTCCCTGTCGAGGCTGGCGGCCAGGAGCCCCAGGACCACGATCGCGAAGGCCGCGCCCGCGCGGTCGGGACGCACAAAGGCGAGCGTGACGAGCCCGCCCCAGAGAAGCCCGGCCTCGCGGAGGACGGGCACGCCCGCGCGGTGGAACATGCGCGTGAACTCCCAGTTCCCGAGCATGCCGACGCCGACGATCATCAGCGTGAAGAGCCATGCAGGCCCGCCGATCAGGATCCAGACGAAGATCGGGACGAGCACGAGGGTGCTGAGGACGCGCTTGCCCAGCTCGCTCATGCGCGACGGGGTGGGGGCGTCCACAGGCGCCTGCAGCGGCATGCCCCGGGCTTTGGACATCACACGCGCCCGAAGCGCCGATCCCGCTGCTGGAAGTCCGCCACCGCGAGATAGAGATCGCGCGGCCCGAAGTCGGGCCAACGCGTGGGCGTCACCCACAGCTCGGTGTAGGCGACCTGCCAGAGCAGGAAGTTGGACAGGCGCATCTCGCCGCTCGTGCGGATCAAGAGATCGGGATCGGGGACGCCGTCGGTGTAGAGCGCGCGGCCGATCCGCACCTCGTCGATCTCCTCGGGCTCGACCCGCCCGTCCCGGACATCTTTGGCGAGCTGCCTAAAGGCGTCCACGATCTCGTCGCGCGCGCCGTAGTTGAACGCCATCACAAGCGTCAACCCGCTGTTGGCCGCCGTCGCGTCCACCACGTGGTCGATGCGCCGCTGGACCTCGGGCGGCACGCCATTCGGGCGGCCGATGACGCGGAAGCGGACATTGCGCGCCATGAGCTCCGGCAGCTCCCGGTCGATCGACCGCTCGAGCAGGCTCATCAGCGTCGAGACCTCGTGGCTCGGCCGGTTCCAGTTCTCCGAGGAGAAGGCATAGAGCGTCAGGTACTCGATGCCGACCTCGCCCGCGGCCCGGAGGGTGTTGCGAACCGCCTTGACACCCTCGCTGTGTCCGGCCACCCGGGGCAGGCCGCGCGAGGTCGCCCAGCGGCCGTTGCCGTCCATGATGATCGCGACGTGACGAGGCAGCGGGCGCGTGAGGATGCGGTCACGCAGCTCGCGCTCTCCGAGTGAGGTCAACTCCGCCGCCGCGGCATCGGTCCCAGCCTTGAGCGCCATATCGCGCCATTTTACGTGACGGCAAGGGCAAATTCTACGCAAATCGCCGCGATACAAGGCAAAACTGGGAAAATCCCAGCGGGAAATCGCCCGTCGGGGAATCAGCCAACGGGGGGAGTACGGGGGCCATCTCTGGGCCCCCGTTGCTGGGTGACCTACATCGCCAGGATTTCCTGCTCCTTCTTCTTCGCCAGCTCATCCACCTTGGCGGTGGACTTGTCCGTCGCCTTCTGGATGGAATCGTGTCCGCGGCGCTCCTCGTCCTGCGAGACGTGCTTGTCCTTGGCCATGGCCTTGAGCTTCTCGTTGGCCTCGCGGCGGACGTTGCGGATCGCCACGCGGGCATCCTCCGCGTACTTGCCGACCGTCTTGGCCAGCTGCTTGCGGCGCTCCTCGGTGAGCGTCGGCATGGTCAGGCGCAGGACCTTGCCGTCGGACGACGGCGTGATGCCGAGGTCCGACTTATGGATGGCCTTCTCGATATTCCCTATCTGGGAGGCGTCCCACGGCTGGATGACGAGCGTTTTGGGATCCGGCACCGACAGCGAGGCCAGCTGGTTGAGCGGCGTCAGGTTGCCGTAGGCCTCGACCCGAAGGTTGTCGAGCAGCGCCGTGTTGGCGCGGCCCGTGCGCACTCCGGAGAACTCGCGCGCGAGAAGATCGACGGCCGCCTGCATCCGCGTTTCGAGATCCTGGATGACGTTTTGCATGGCGCTACCCCTTGGGCGGTGTGGCGTCGTTGGTGACGACGGAGCCCACCGCCTCGCCGGCGACGATGCGCCGGATGTTGCCCCGCCGGGTCAGGTCGAAGACCACGATGGGCAGCTTGTTGTCCATGCAGAGCGAGATGGCCGTGGTGTCCATCACCGCGAGGCCCCGGTTGAGCGCCTCGATGTATCCGACGCGCGCCAGCTTGACGGCCTTCGGGTCCTTGGCCGGGTCGGAGGTGTAGATACCGTCTACCTTGGAGGCTTTTAGAAGCGCCTCGGCTCCGATCTCGACCGCGCGCAGGGCGCCCGCGGTGTCCGTCGTGAAGAACGGGTTGCCCGTGCCCGCGGCGAAGACCACCACGCGTCCCTTCTCGAGGTGGCGGATGGCGCGCCGACGGATGTACGGCTCGGACACCGCGCGCATCTCGATGGCGGAGAGCACGCGCGTCGGCACACCCGCCTTCTCGACAGCATCCTGGAGCGCCAGCGCGTTGATGACGGTGGCGAGCATGCCCATGTAGTCGCCGGTGGCGCGATCCATGCCGCCGGCGCTCGCCGCGATGCCGCGGAAGATGTTGCCGCCGCCGATGACCACGGCCAGCTGCACCCCCATGTCGATCACTTCGCGGATCTCCTCCGCGATGCCGGCGATGGTCTCGGGGTCGATACCGTAGCCCTGCTTGCCCGCCAGCGCCTCGCCCGAGATCTTGAGCAGGACGCGGCGGTACACAGCGGGGGCCTGGGCGTCGGCCATGGGGCCTAGTCCGCGCCGACCTGGAAGCGCACGAAGCGCTTGACCACCACGCGCTCGCCCATCTTGGCCGTCGCACCGTCGACCATCTCCTTGATCCGGGTCTTGCCGGTCGCGTCCTTGATGAAAGGCTGCTCGAGCAGGCACATCTCCGCGAAGAACTTTTCGAGCTTGCCCTCGATGATCTTGTCGATCACCTGGGGCGGCTTCTTCTGGTCGGCCATCTGCTGCCCGTAGATCTCGCGCTCCTTCTCCACCACGGGCCCCGGCACCTGCTCCCGCGAGACGTAGAGCGGGCTGGCGGCGGCCACCTGCATGGCCAGGTCCTTGACCAGCTGCTGGAAGTCGTCGGTGCGGGCCACGAAGTCCGTTTCACAGTTGACCTCGACCAGGACGCCGATCTTGCTGCCCGGGTGGATGTAGGCGTGCACGAGGCCGTCCTTGGCCTCGCGGTGCTGCTTCTTGGCCGCGTCGGCAAGGCCTTTCTTTCTCAGGTGCTCGACGGCGCCCTGGAGATCGCCCTTCGAGGCCTCGAGCGCCGCCTTGCAGTCCATGACTCCCGCCCCGGTGCGGTCCCGGAGCTCCCTTACGAGCTCGGCTGACGATGCCATTGGGCGCGCGCTCCTCAGGCCTGCGCCGGGGCTTCGGCCGACGCGGCCATCTCGGCCTCGGTCACCACGGGCATGTCCGGAGAGGCCGGGATCTCGTCGGCCGCCGCGGTCTCCTTGGCAAGCGTGCCGGCGCCCTCGAGCACCGCGTCGGCGATACGGGAGGTGATGAGCCGCACCGATCTGATGGCGTCGTCATTGCCCGGGATCGGGTAGTCGATCCCGCTCGGGTCGCAGTTGGTGTCTACGATGGCGACGATGGGGATGGCGAGCCGCCGCGCCTCCTCCACCGCGATCGTCTCCTTCTTGGGATCGATGATGAAGACGGCCGACGGTAGCCGATCCAGGTTCCTGATGCCGACCAGCGTGTGCTGGAGCTTCTCGCGCTCCCGCTCGAGCACGATGACTTCCTTCTTCGGCAGCCGATCGTACTCGCCCGTCTCCTTCATCTCGTCCAGCTTCTTGAGCCGCGCGATGGACTTGCGGATCGTGGCGAAGTTGGTCAGGGTGCCGCCGAGCCAGCGGTGATTGACGTAGAACATGCCGCAGCGGGTCGCCTCCTCGAGCACCGTCTCCTGCGCCTGCTTCTTGGTGCCGACCATCAGGAGCGTGCCGCCGCCGGCCGCGAGGTCGCGCACGTAGGCGTACGCCTCACGGAACTTCTTGAGGGTCTTCTGGAGGTCGATGATGTAGATGCCGTTGCGCTCCCCGAAGATGTACTTTTGCATCTTGGGGTTCCAGCGCTTCGTCTGGTGACCGAAGTGCACGCCGGCCTCCAGCAGCTCCTTCATGGTCAGTGCCGCCATCTCATTCTCCTCTTCGGTTGGCCTCCGATCGGGAGCGGCAAGGTCCGTGCCTTGCACTCCCCTGCGGCGCATGCCGCAGGGACCGAAGCTCGCGATCGTGCGTAGTTAACTGCCTAACTGCTCTATCTCAGCACTCGCCTCACCTACGGGATCCACTCAGCTCTCGCCTCGCGGCTGCGCCGCTCAGCTCGAAGTGCGGGCCCCGTCTCCGCTCGAACTACGTCGTGTACTTGCCGTTGATCCGGACGTACTCCTCGCTGAGATCCGATGTCCACACCCGGTCCTGACCGCGGCCGAGACCCAGGTCTATGCTGATCGAATACTCGGGCTCCGCCATGAGCGCGCGGATCTTGTCGAGCCGCGCGCCCGCCTTGAGCATGCCCTTCTCCACCAGCGCTTCGTCGCCTACGCTGATCGCAACCTTGTCCTGCGCCACGCGAGCCGGCGACTTGCCCAGCGCCATCATGATCCTGCCCCAGTTGGGGTCGGCGCCGTTGACCGCGGTCTTGACGAGCGGCGAGTTTGCGACAGATCGGGCGGCCAGCAGCGCCTCGCGCCGCGTCCGCGCCCCGCTCACGCTCACCTCGACCACCTTGGTCGCGCCCTCGCCATCGGCCACAAGCATGCGCGCGAGCTTCGCCACGACGGCCTCGAGCCCGCGCGCGAACACCCGCAGGCCCCGGCTGCCGCGCTCGAGCGGCGCATTCTCCGCGAGCCCGTTCGCCAGCACCGCGACCGTGTCGCTCGTGGACTGGTCCCCGTCCACCGTGATCCGGTTGAGCGACCCGTCGACCGCCCGCTTGAGCACCCGCGGCAGCGCGTCCGATGCGACCATCGCGTCCGTCGCCAGGAAGCAGAACATCGTCGCGAGGTGCGGCTCGAGCATGCCCACGCCCTTGGCGATGCCCCCTATCGTGATCGGGCGCCCGCCGATCTCGATGCGGAGGGCCGCTTCCTTGAGCCGCGTGTCGGTCGTCATGATCGCCTCGGCGGCGCTCCGGCCGCCCTGGGGCGAGAGGCCCTTGACGAGCTTCGGCAGCGCCGCGCGGATCTTGTCCATCGGCAGCGGCTGGCCGATCACCCCCGTGGCGGCGATCAGCACCTGGCCGGGCTTGATACGCAGGAGCTCGCCGACCGTCCTGGTCATCTCGCGAGCGTCCTTGATCCCCTGCTCACCCGTGCAGACGTTGGAGCAGCCGCTCGAGGCGAGGATGGCCTGGGCCCGGCCATCGCGGATGTGCTCCTGCGAAACGACCACCGGCGCGCCCTTGACCTGGTTGCTGGTGAAGACGGCGGCGGCGCGCGCGGGCGCCGAGGAATAGATCAGGGCGAGATCCTTCTTGCCGCCGGGCTTGATGCCGGCCGCCATGCCCGAGGCCAGGATGCCCGGGACGGCCGTGATGCCTCCGTCGAGCCACTGCATGTCCGCCATGCGGGCCCTACGGGTACACCGGTGGCGCTTCGAGACCCGTCCGCTCGTCCCACCCCATCATGAGGTTGAGGTTCTGGACGCCGTTGGCCGAGCCGCCCTTGCCCAGGTTGTCCAGGGTCGAGACGCAGACGGCGCGCCTCGTGCGCGGATCGGAGACGACGGCGATGTCGCAGAAGTTGGAACCGGTCACGGAGCGGGTCGTCGGCCGCTCGCCCTCGGGCAGCACCCGCACGAAGGGCTCGCCCGCGTAGAACTCGCCGTAGAGGGCGAGAAGGTCGGCCGTGCCCGCGCTCTTCGCGAGCGGCACCGAGGCCGTGGTAAGGATCCCGCGGTTGAGCGGCACGAGATGCGGAGTGAAGCCGACCACGACGGGCTTGCCCGCCAGGGCCGAAAGCTCCTGTTCCATCTCGGGCGTGTGGCGGTGAGTCCCGATGGCGTACGCCTGCATGTTCTCGTTGGCCTCGGCGTAGAGGTACATGGGGTCGATCATCCGCCCCTGCGCCCCTGCCCCCGTCACGCCCGACTTGCCGTCTATCACGATGCCCTCGACCCGCCCGAGCCCGCTCTTGAGTAGCGGCGCCGTCGCCAGGATCGCGCCCATGGCGTAGCACCCGGGGTTGGCCACGAGCGAGGCGCCCGAGATGGCCTTCCGGTACAGCTCCGGCATGCCGTACACGGCATCCCCGAGCCCTTCGGCATCGATGTGGCCCGCCTTGTACCAGGTCGCGTAGAGCGCTCCGTCGCGCAGCCGGTAGTCGGCCGAGAGATCAATGACCCTGCGGCCGTGCTTCCGGAGGACCGGCACCGCGCGCTGGGACTCCATGTGCGGCAGCGCGAGGAAGACGAGGTCGGCCTCGTCGCTGATGCGCGCGGGGTCGAGCTCGCCGAACACCAGCGTCGAGAGGCCGCGCAGGTGCGGGAAGACCGTGTCGAGCCGCTGACCGGCCAGTCGCTCGGATGTCACCGCGACCAGCTGGAGCTTGGGGTGGACGCAGAGCAGGCGGAGGGCTTCCGCCCCCATGTAGCCGCTCGCCCCCGCGACCGCCACGCGCAGCACGGCGCCTACCGCTTGGAGTACTGGAACTTCGACCGCGCGCCCGGCTGGCCGTACTTCTTGCGCTCCTTCATCCGCGGGTCGCGCGTGAGAAGGCCCGCCCGTTTGAGCGTCGGCCGCAGGTTGACGTCGAACACGAGCAGCGCCCGGGCGATGCCGTGGCGCACCGCGCCTGCCTGGCCCGACGGCCCCCCGCCGCCCACGTTGATGGTCGCGTCCAAGGTCCCGAAGGTGTTCGTCAGCTGGAGCGGCTGCGCGATGATCATGCGCAGCGTCTCCCGAGGGAAGTAATCTTCGAATGGGCGGCGGTTCACTAGGATCCGGCCGCCGCCCGGCCGGAGCCATACGCGCGCCACCGACGTCTTCCGCCTTCCCGTACCGTAGAACTGCGTCGCTGCGGCCATTCGCTCTCCTCGTGGATCCTGCGTCAGTTCTTGGTCCGGCCGCCGGTCGGCAGGGCTTCCGGCTTCTGCGCGGCGTGCGGGTGGTCGGATCCCTTGTAGACCTTGAGCTTGCGTGCCATGGCCCGGCCGAGGCGCCCCTTGGGGAGCATGCCCTGGATGGCCCACTCGACCACGCGCTCGGGATGGCTCTTGAGCATGCGCTCCGCGCTCACCTCGCGCAGACCGCCGATATAGCCGGAGTGCCACCGGTACATCTTGTCGGTGAGCTTGCGTCCCGTCAGGTGGATCTTCTCGGCGTTGATCACCACCACGTGGTCGCCCACGTCGAGGTTTGGAGCGAACGTGGGCTTGTGCTTGCCGCGCAGCACGTGCGCCACCCGGCTGGCCAACCTTCCCAGTACCTTGCCGCTGGCGTCCACCACGAACCACTTCCGGTCGATCTCGTCTTCCTTCGGCATTACCGTCGCCATGATCTCAGTCCTTCTCCCGCTTTAGAAGTCAGCTACTTGGGGACCGCTCTTCCGTAAATTGGCAACGGGTAATGCTATAGGAAATCGGCAGCCGAGTCAACCACGCTTTGCCCGCGCTCTGCCCGCGTCTTGCCGGACCAGGGGCACAGGGCCAGAACCGGGCAGCGGGGGCAGTCGGGCTTGCGCGCCCCACAGGTCCGCCGCCCGTGGATGATCAGGAGATGGGTCGCCCGGGTCCACTTCGGCTTCGGGATGAGCACGCAAAGATCGTCGTGGATCTCCTCAGGCTCGTCGGCCCGCGTGAGCCCGAGCCGCTGCGATACGCGGGTGACGTGGGTGTCCACGGCCAGGGCCGGAATGCCAAAGGCGTTACCGAGGACGACGTTGGCCGTCTTCCGGCCTACCCCCGGCAGCGCCGTCAGCTCGTCGACGGTTCGCGGCACGTCGCCGCCGTGGCGCTCGCAGAGGGCCCGGCCCATCCCGACGAGCGAGCGCGCCTTGGCCTTGAAGAAGCCCGTCGAGTGGATCTCCCGCTCGAGCGTGGGCGGGTCGGCCCGGGCGAAGTCCTCCGCATTGCGATAGCGGTCGAAGAGCGTGGCCGTCACGGCATTGACCCGCTCGTCGGTGCACTGCGCCGAGAGAATGGTGGCCGCCAGGAGCTCGAGCGGAGTCCTGAATCGCAGCTCGATCCGGGCGTCGGGATAGGCTTTCCCGAGCCGCGCCAGGATCTTGGCGGCCCTTGCCCTCTTCGCCTGCGCCGGCTCGGCCACGGTGGCGCGCTCTACGCGAGCGCCACGCGGATCAGCGCGACGCGCCGCGCGGCTTCGTCAGCCGGAAGTGGCTTGGGGTCGTGAGACACGCGCCACACCGGCCAGCGGGGCTCGGGGTCGTCCGTAAGGCGCGGCACCAGGTGCCAGTGGATGTGCGGCACCTGATTGCCGAGCAGCTCGTAGTTCATCTTCACGGGCCGATAGACTTGCGCCAGCGCCTGCGCCAGGCGGTTCACGTCCTCGATCATTGCCGCCCGCTCGCGGGCCTCGAGGTCGTAGAGCTCGACGGCGTGGCGCTTGAGCACGACGAAGACCCAGCCGGGGAAGAACTGGTCTTCGTTGAGATAGGCGCGGCTCGTTCCGAGGTCGGCGATGAAGAGCGGGCCTTCGGCGGCGACGCGCGCGCACATGACGCATTCGGCAGCCGTCATGGCCGCCGCTCCCGCAGGTACCGCCCGATGCGCTCGACGGCTTCCTCGATGCGCTCGAGCGAATTGGAATAGGAGAAGCGGAGGAACCCCTCGGCGCGGCTGCCGAAGTCCACCCCGGGCGTTACCCCTACGTGTGCGTGCTCCAGGATGTCGAAGGCGAGGGCCTTGGAATCCGCCCCGAAGCGCTTGGCATTGGCCAGGACATAGAAGGCGCCCGTCGGCGGCACCGCGACACCGAGCCCGATGCGCCTGAGCCCCGCCACCATCGCCTGCCGCCGCTGGTCGAAGATCGTGCGGAAGCGCGCGGTCTCCTCGCCAGCCTCCGTCAGCGCCGCCAGCGCCGCCCACTGGACGAACTCGTTGGTGGAGATGAAGAAATTGCCGTGCGCGGTCTGGAGCGCGCGCATGAACTCGCGCGGCGCGATGACATACCCGAGCCGCCAGCCCGTCATGGCGTAGGCCTTCGAAAAGCCGTTGAGCACGAAGGCGTGGTCCGTGTACTCGAGGATGGTGTGCTCGGCTCCCTCGTAGGTCAGGCCATGGTAGATCTCGTCGGAAACGACCAAGGGACCGAGCCCCGCCACCGCCTTGAGGGTCTCGGCGGTCATCACCGCGCCCGTGGGGTTGGCGGGCGAGTTGATGAGGACGGCCCGCGTCCGGGGCGACAGGCGGGCCGCGAACTCGGCGGGCCGGCACTGGAAGCCGTCCTCCTCCCAGGTCGGCGCCTCGACGCACTCGCCGCCGGGATAGCGGACCAGGTTCGGGTAGACGGCGTATCGCGGGTCGGTGAGCAGCACCTGGTCGCCCGGGTCGAGCAAGCTCGAGAAGAGCAGCAGCATGGCGGGCGAGGTCCCAGCGGTCACGAGCACCTGCTCCGGCGAGACCGTGACGCCGTAGCGCGCGCGGTAGTGCTCCGCGATGGCCTCCCGCAGCGGGACGAGTCCCAGGCTGTGCGCGTAGCGCGTCCGGCCGTCCTTGAGCGCCTTCTCGGCCGCTTCGCGAATCACCGGCGGGGTGTCGAAGTCCGGCTCGCCGAACTCGAGATGGATGATGTCCTTGCCCTCGCGCTCGAGCTCCTGCGCACGCTGGAAGACCTCGACGGCGAGAAAGGGCTCGATGACCTGCGAGCGCTTCGACGTCACTGCCGCGTCTCCCCGGCCCGCGCCAGCCGCCGGCGCGCCGCCAGGATCTGCACGAGCATCCGCGGGCCGTCTGTGAGCACGCCGACCTTCGAGCCCGGCTGGTCGGCCCAGTTGATGGCGACCTCCGTCACCCGATAGCCGCGCCGGCGCGCCAGGAGGAGCAGCTCCACGTCGAAGCCGAAGCCCTCCGTCCGCAGCTCCCCGAACAGCGCCTCGGCGGCGGCGCCACGGAAGAGCTTGAAGCCGCACTGCGTGTCGCTGACCTCGGGGACGCCCAGCCGTCTCACCAGGAAGTTGAAGACGTCGCCCGAGAGCTTCCGGTGCAGCCGCACGCGCCGGCTCACCGACGGGTCGGCCAGCGCGCGCGAGCCGATGGCGACATCGGCGCCCGCGTGGATCGCCGCCTCGAGGCGCTTGACCTCGCCGATGGGCGTGGCGCCGTCAGCATCGGCCATGAGTCGGAGCTCGCCGCGCGCCGCGCGCATGCCCGCCCGGACGGCGAAGCCCTTGCCGTGGTTCGCGGCCAGGCGGTGGAGCGTCACCGAGGAATGCGCCGCCTGCGCTCCGAGCACTCGCGCGGCCGTC